>JANNNT010000495.1:0-3366 GCA_031398685.1 Rhodocyclaceae bacterium
CACTGAAGATGGGCGCGCGGCACGGCGCCTGGTGCGTCGGTTGCTGCTGGGCGCTGATGGCGTCGCTCTTCGCGCTAGGCGTCATGAGCATCGCCTGGATGGCGTTCGCGGCGGCGCGACCTGGGCAAGATCCAGTTTCGACTGGTAGTTCTTGTCGTAAGGGGCAAAGGCGATCGTGGGCGGCTCCGGCTTGCTGCAGGCGGCTAGCGCGACGGCCGCAAGAGTGATCAAACCGGTACGCAGAATAAAGGTGATCGGTAGTCTCATGAGGTGATCTCCCGGTGCCCTAGAGAGTGGCGAGGAAGGCCGTCAGCGCCTTCTTGTCGTCTTCGCTGAGGTCTTCGCCGAAGCGGTGGCCCTCGTTTTCGATCTCCTGGGTACACGTCTCATAGTTGGCGCTAAGGAAATCGCGCTTCTCGCGCAGGATCTGGACGAAACGGGCCGGCTGCTTCAGCACATCGTCGGCGATGGCCTGCAATGTCGGCACCAGGTTCTTTTTGCCGGCGGCTTCGAGCTTCGCCGGGTCGCGTTTGGAGAGGAAGAGGTCGTCCACCAGTTGCTTGTGCTGCAAGCCGTTGAGGAAGCCGGCGCTGCTGCCCGCCGGGATATTGACCTGGCCGAGGCCGAGCAGGGGTTTCTCGGTCTTGCCATCAAGCGGGCGCAAGCCAAGGTCGATGATCAGGTCGGCGTTGGTCAGGGTGCGCTTGCTGCCGCGTTCCTTTGGGTTCAGCAGTTCGTGCATCGAGCGCTTGAAGAGGTTGAAGCGACCGTCGACGCTGGGGTCGTAGCGCAGGCAGTCCGGCTGTTCGGCCAGCAACTTGCCGTCCGCGTCGACGTAGCGGGCGCGGTGGAAGTCGTTGTCCTTGTTGGCTGGCTTGCCGCAAATTTCGGGACCGATGGCGTTGTTGTGCATGAACGGCGCCGTGGCCCAGACGTTGACCAGCGAAATGTTGCGGTAATAACCGCGGCCACCGTCCTTGAGTTCGCCGCGCTCGGGGATGTCGGCCACCGGCGGCTGCTTGCGCAGGGTGTCGGATGCATATTCCATATACAGATGGCCGGCACGGTGGTTGGAGTGCAGGGCGCGGCAGCGGAAGGTGCCGACTTCAGTCACCGGCGTCGACTGGTCGTTGGAGAGGAAATCGGCGCGCACCTTGCGTGGGTGCGCCTCGTTGGGCGCCGCAAAGTCGCGGCTCTTGAAGGCGCCGCCAATGCTCTCGGGAATGCTCGAATGACAGCGCGCGCAGTTTTCCGCAAAGACGGTCTGGCCGCGGCTCACGGCGTCCGTGCCGAACTCCTTTTCAAGATCGGCGGCGAGGTCGGCCCGGGTATAGGCTGCGGCCGGGTCGGCAACCTTGAGCGCGGTGGCACGGGCGGCATGCAGATCGGTTTCGTCGGACTCGGCGGAGGCGAAGAAATCGAGGACGTTTTGCAGGCGATCCTCGACCGCGCGGAAGTTCGGGCAGTCGCGCCGGCACTGGCCGATGTTGAACGGCGTCTGGCCGAAACCGCGCTGTTCCGGGTCGACCTGGCGCATGTCGGAGAGGTGATTGACCCAGCACTGCTCGGAACACGAGCCGATGTTGAAATAGACGCGCTGAATGGCTTCCAGCGCACCGATGGAATCCTCGCCGCCCTTGAGAATGTGATGGACGCCGGGCAGCACGACCTTCTGGCCACCCAGGTTTACCGTCGTCGTATCGTCCTCGCGCGTGCTCTTCTGCCAGCATTTGTTGTCGCGGCCGGGTTCGCACCAGCACTTGTCCTCGTCCTTCTCGGCGCCGCAGGCGGCGGCCTTGCGCCACTTGGTGACCATCTCGCCCTTGAACACCGGACGCTGGGCGACGTTGACCAGGGCGTTGATGGTGCCCGGGTTGTTGATCTGGTCGTGGGAAATCGCCGATGTATCGGTGACCCCCGGGCGGGCGTGGGCAAACATCTGGTATTCCAGGCTGCTCATGGGCATACCCGAGCCGAGCAGTTCGGACATGCGGGTGTACTGATTGCCAACCAGTCCCTTGATGTTCTCCCATTGGGGATGGGCCGGGTCGGCAGGCGGGTTCAAGGGATCGAAGGCGATATGGCAGGAGCCGCAGGTGGTGCCAATCAGGAAGGGCGGTTCCACCGAGGCATCGGCCAGCTTGCTCACGCGCTGGTCGGATTCGATGCCGGTCGCGGCGGCCTTGGTGGTGGCGAAACCGGACCAGGTGGCGAGGTCGCTGTTCAGCGCCTTCCACTTGGTGGCGTCGAAGCGCGGGTTGGGAAACTTGCGCAGGCCAAGTGCGCCGGTGGAGGTGCCGAACTTGAGGTCGCAGGCTGAATGGCGTTGGTCGAGCTTGCCGCCTTGGCTGTGCACATCGTCGGCGTCGAGCGCGGCGTCCTTGAGGCCGCACGCCGGGTCGATGTAGCCGGGTTTGCCGACGTACTTGAGCAGCACATCGTCGCCCGGGCACCAGTCGAAGCCGTAGGTTTCTTCGGCCGACTTGGCCGGGCAGTCGGGATCGCCGGGCTTGCAGCAGGCCGGGTCGTTGATGATGCCCCAAGCCCAGAAGCGGTCGTCCCGCTGCTCGCTGCGCAGCACGCGGAACCAGTCCACCAAAACACCGATGCGCTGCTGGAAAGTATAGGTATGGAACCGTTCATTGCCGCCCGTGGCCTTGAACCAGATCAGTCGTCCGACGCATTCGGATTCGCTCAGCCCCTCGCGGGCGCAGGCCTCGTAATATGGCGCGTCCTGATCGACAGCGGAGGCCTCGGGGACCGATTTCCCCGGTGGCGGCGTGGTGATGGCCGAGGCGTTTTGGGCGTTGACGCTGCCCATGTTCTTATATTGAATCTGGAATATCCCGATGCCGGCGGCAAGGGTCAAAAACGCCGCGATAGCGGCCAGCAGAGTACGTCGCATACGTTTTCCCTCCCGATCATAGTATTCAAATCCCGGCATGCCGGGATTCAAATCCCTGACAAATGACATCCGCGATGTGCAGAAGTTCAAACGTCATGGTTGGCTGTTCGTTCGGCATAAGGCGCTCCTTATCGTGCGTCTCCATTCACATCAGAAGTCACCATCGGTTGATGCGGACAGCACATCGGTGTTGACGGAGTGGCTAGCCCCGTTGAATGAAGCGCGCAATCGCTTCATTGACCCGCTCCGGATGAGTGATCGGCCCCATGTGGCCAAGCTCAGGGAACTCAACGACGCGTGCGTTCGGAAGTGCGCTGGCCAATAGCCGGGTCACACCCCGTGACGACGGCGGCGATTTGCCACCGACCATAAGGAGGACGGGCATTGTCAGAGCCCCGAACGCCTGCAGTGGCGTTGGCTCGTTGAAGAGCGCGTGAGCCCAGCCCCGGATGTTGGACATC
>JANNNT010000501.1:0-4413 GCA_031398685.1 Rhodocyclaceae bacterium
ATGCCGCAGGAACCGCATGCGCTGATTCCGCAGCGGGAACAGACCGGTAACGGTCATCTTTCCATCCATGGCCTGGCCTTCCGTTACGGCGACCAGCTGCCCTGGTTGTACCGCAACCTCGACCTGACCTTCAAGCCCGGCCACCTCTCGGTGATCATGGGTCCCTCCGGTTGCGGCAAGAGCACGCTGGCCAAGCTGATGCTCGGCTTCTACCAGCCGCAGGAAGGGCAGATCAATCTCGACGGCAAGGACATCCGCTATCTGGCGGCCAACGAACTGCGCAGCGTCTTCGGCGTCGTGCCGCAGGATACGGTGCTCTTCTCCGGCGCGCTCTACGACAACCTGGTCATGGCCCATCCGCATGCCAGTTTCGACGATGTGATCGCCGCGTGCAAGGCGGCGGAGATTCACGAGGTGATCGAGAAACTGCCGGAGGGCTATCAGACGGAGATCGGGGAACGCGGCACGGGATTATCCGGCGGGCAGAAGCAGCGCATCGCCATTGCGCGCGCCTTGCTCAAGCGGCCGAAGATTCTGATCTTTGATGAGGCGGTGTCGAACCTCGACCAGCAGACGGCGGAGCACTTCGCCAAGACGATCAACAAACTCAAGGGGAAGGTGACGATGTTGTTCATTACGCATCAGATTCCGCGGGGGCTTCAAGTCGACGAAGTCTTCAGTTTTGACAGTCAACAACATGCCACCAAGGTGGAAGTGGTGGTGGAAAAATGAGAAATGAAACTCAGGTCTGGATGTTGGGAACGACTCATACGACTTTGATGATGAACATAAACATGGGGATTCTGTGATGAGGTGCTCGACAGTTTTTTACTGGCTTGGCTTGGCGACACTGGCTTTGGTGCAATCTGGCTGCAGCGCGTCCGATAGTGGCTACCCTGAAAAAGTCTCGCGCCTGTTGCCGACGGGTCGACTCTACTGGCTGGACAACGACCGGGTCTTCGTCCCCGGCTATGCGCCGGACGACAAACTGCTGAACGAAGAGGGCAAGCCGAAGAACGGACTGTATATCCTCGATACGCGGAACAATACCTATGTGCGGCATGCCGACTTGGGCGATTACCCTCGTTTCTGCTTCCACCAAGGGTTTATTACCTATTCGACCTTCAACAAGTACGGGGTTGACCGCAGCAAGAATCAGCAGATGGAAGGCCTGTTCGGACAGGAAAAACTGTTGCCCCCCGGCGTCCGGTTCAATGCGGAATTCGGCGACAACAAATCCTACACCAATTGCCCGGTATCTGACCGGGAGAAACGGCTCAGGCCGGAGCATGTGGCTTTGGAGCAGGCTCATATCCCGGTGGGAGCAACGTTTCTGCGTCCGGAAGACGGGTACATTTATTCCAGCCGTTGCAGAAAAGAATTCTGTGATGGCTATGGAGATGCCGCCAAGGAAGGTTTTGACGAACCGGTAAAGCTCTACCGCCCGGATCGGGTCGAACCTATCGAACTGCCAATCCTGGGAAAGGAGTTTGGACTGGGCTCCTATATCCGCTACGTCGAGTGGATCAACAAATACCTGATCGTGCCGGCTACGCGGAAGGATACGCCAATTGACTATGGGTATAGCCTGGAAGGCAAAGCGCCGTATCGGGTTTACCTGATGTCCCCGAATGGAGAGATCGAAACGATCTTGATCCCGGACGGCAAATGGCTCCGTCCCTCTAACGCGGCGTGGACACGTGGCGGCTTGTACTTCAACGGCAATCAGGGCACTGAGCAGGGCGAAGGCGGTTGGCTGCTCAAGCCCGACGGCAAACTCAAACGCATATTTGAGCTCACCGCGCCAACAGACGCCACGTCTTTTGTTTCGCCGGACGGCTGCAAGCTAGCCGTGCCCGTAAGTTTCTACGGCAACAAGCCCCGAAATCCCTTCATCCGCGTCGTCGACTTCTGTTCCAAGAAATAATCCTCAAAGGAGATTTTCATGCCACTGACCACTTCCTTCATGCACACCCTCCTGGTCGCCTGCGACCAGTCCTACAAGACCAAGGCCAAAGGCGTTTCCCCCGGCGATTATCTGAACTACTACCTGGATACCGAGAACGGCGATCCATCCGACGATCAAATGCCGTCCGCCTGGTCCGCCGACTTGAGCGGTTGGACGGTCGACAGACGCATCGACGACGCGGCGACGGGTTTCGGCGCGACCGTGTATCGCAAGCCGGTGGACGGCCAGCCCGGCAAATACGACTACATCGTCGCCCTGCAAGGCACACGCGGCCCGCGCAACTAAAGGGGTCAGCTTCGCATTCTTTTTGGAGCCGCCATGCCACGCCGCCCTCGCATTAAATTAGCCGGACTACCGCAGCATATTGTTCAGCGCGGGATCAATCGTGAGGCCTGTTTCTTTGCCGAGGAGGATTATCACTTTTACCTCCACTGGCTGGAGAAATCGGCGGCTGATTGGCACTGCCACATCCACGCTTATGTCCTCATGACCAACCACGTGCATCTGCTGGTCACACCAGAAACCGAGACCGGAATTGCCAAACTCATGCAATCCATAGGTCGACGCTACGTGCAATACATCAACCGCAGCTATCGTCGAACAGGCAGCCTATGGGAAGGACGCTACAAATCCAGTGCGATACAGGCCGAGACCTACCTGTTCACCTGCATGCGTTACATCGAACTCAATCCCGTTCGCGCCGTGATGGTGCAAGACCCCGGCCAATACCGCTGGAGCAGCTACCGGCAAAACGGGTTGGGCCAAGCCGATTCTCGTGTTACTCCGCACCCGGTATTTCTGGCCATTGATCGCGATGCTGCCGAAAGACAAGCCGCTTATCGCGCCCTGTTTCGTAGCGAATTGGATGAAGAAGCGCTAGCCGATATCCGGCTGGCACTGTCACAGGGGCAGCCACTGGGTCAAGGCCGTTTCGGCGACCAGGTTTGTGCAGCGCTTGGGGTTAGGCGCAAGCAGAAGAGACCAGGGAGACCGGCAGGCAAGGCGGACCAACCCATCAACACGGAAGCGCAAACCGATTTTGGATTCTGAGCACGAGAAGATTGATTTGGCGTTAATGAGAAAAACAAATGCGAAGCTGACCCCTTTGACCGTACCGGAACGAAGGCCCACAGGCCGATGGCGGTGAGCACAAGAATGGATAGCAGGTCGCTGACTCGCTCGGCAAAGAAAGCGGCAATGGCGGCAGTCGGCCCGCATGCGGCTTGAGCAGCAGCGAACGCAGCATCTCGCCGAGTTTGCCCGGGCTGGTGGTCCGCGCAAAGCCTGAAAAATAAATGTTGAGGTTGATGCGCCACGGCACCGGCGCGTCAAGCAGCACCAGATAACGCGCCCAGCGCAGGAAACGCAGCAGGTAATTGAGCGGCGACAGCCTCAGCAGCCCGTTCAGGACGAATGGACCGACCTGAACGACCGCCGCGACCACCTCCCGCCAACCGCTTTACAAGCGGTCAGGCAATCACGCCGCCACCCAGACAGACCCGACTTTCATAGACCACCACCGATTGACCCGGTGTGACGGCCCATTGCGCTTCGGCAAACTTGACCTGGCAGCGATCGCTGTCAACGCGCTCGATCTCGCACGCTGCATCGGCCTGCCGGTAACGCGTCTTGGCCGCATAGACCCAGTGCGTATGCGGCTTATCGCCCGAAACCCACGACAACTGATCAGCGTTCAATTCATCAACCAGCAGCGCGGGGTGGTCATGCCCGTGCACGACGTAGAGGATGTTGGCGGTCATATCCTTGCCGGCCACGAACCAGGCGTCGTGATCGCCATCCTTGCCGTAATTTTTCGTCCCGCCGATGTGCAGGCCCTTGCGCTGGCCGATGGTGTGGAAAGTCAGCCCATCGTGCTTACCGAGCACGCGATCATCGTCAAGACAGCGGATTTCGCCCTGCTTTGGCGGCAGGTAGCGCATCAGGAACTCCTTGAACGGGCGTTCGCCGATGAAACAGATGCCGGTCGAGTCTTTTTTGACGGCCACGTGGAGATCGGCCTGCACAGCCATTTTCCGGACATCGCGCTTGTAAATGTCGGCGAGGGGAAAGAGCGTCTTCGAGAGCTGCTGCTGGTTGAGGCGATGCAGGAAGTAGCTCTGATCCTTGGTACCGTCCTCGGCTTTCAGCAGTTGAAACGCGCCATTGAACTCGCGCACGCCGGCGTAATGGCCAGTGGCAATTTTTTCAGCGCCCAGGGTCATGGCGTGATCGAGGAAGGCGCGAAACTTGATTTCCGAGTTGCACAGCACGTCAGGGTTCGGGGTACGACCGGCCTGGTATTCCTTGAGGAAGGTTGCAAACACGCGCTCCCGGTATTCCTTGGCGAAATTCACCACTTCGACGTCGATACCGATCTTGTCGGCAACACTCATCACGTCGATCAGATCCTGGCGCGATGAACAGTACTCGTCGGTGTCGTCGTC
>JANNNT010000514.1:0-2398 GCA_031398685.1 Rhodocyclaceae bacterium
GAGGATATTCATCTTGCTATCGATGGTCACGCGCACCGACATGTCGTGCACGGCCTCGCCGGGTTTGCGCACGCCGGACGACAGGGGATAGTCCTGATCCTTCGTATCCACCATGCGCGCTTCGATATCCCACAAGCCATCACCACGCTTGAAACCCTCAAGCTTGACGTTGCGTTGATGCATACGGGTGCGCTCAGCAGCAGGGGGAGGAAGTGGCATCGTTGATCCTGAAACGGCGTGTCAGTGTAGTTAAGATCCGGATACTATTTCTTAATCTAGCGCAAAAAAACAGATGTTTGTCCCAAGGCCATTGTCGTACACACCCGGCACTGGCGGAAGAAAATTTCTGGAAATGTCAGGCAACACCTGAAAATACCTTGCGACAAAACCAGCCAGTTGACTCAAGTGACTAATTGCCTTGCTCTTTTGCTGTTCTTTGCACCTATCGCGTTATTGATAACGCCGTTTTTTGTTTTCTTTCAACACACCTGACAGCCCCGTTTCACGCTGAAGCACATGCTGAATTCTTTTGAGTACGGTTTTACGAGAATGTTCAATAAATCAACAAAGATGACCGATCAATGTTGTGCCCTACTCGCCCCAACTCCAGCCAAGCCCAAGCCGCATCGCGCCTTCCATGGCACGCGCAAAAGACCTGAAAAGCCTTCGCTTCCCAACGTAAAATGATCGCCGAACCGATCACTGCCATCTACCCATGAATACGACCCCGATCCGCTATACCATCTGCCCGTCCAACCCTGCCGCACACCGCTTTGAAGTGACGTGCACGGTGGCCAATCCCGACCCGACCGGACAGCGCTTCGCCCTGCCGGCGTGGATTCCCGGCAGCTACCTGATCCGCGACTTTGCACGGCATATCGTCGCCATCCGCGCCGAATCCGGAGGCAAACCGGTTCACCTGAATAAGATCGACAAACACACCTGGCAGGCCGCGCCGCTAAAACACAGCGAACCGCTGACCATCATCTGCGACGTTTACGCGTGGGATCTCTCGGTGCGCGGTGCGCACCTCGACGCAACACACGCCTTCTTCAACGGCACCAGCGTCTTTCTGAGCGTGCTCGGGCAGGAAGATGCGCCCTGCCTCGTCGACATCCAGCCGCCAGAAGGCAGCGCCTTCAAGGACTGGCGCATCGCCACGGCACTGGAGCCGGCGCGCGGCAAAAAGGCTTGTGCAAAACCCCACGGATTCGGGCTCTACCGCGCCGCCAACTACGACGAACTGATCGACCACCCGGTCGAAATGGGTCGCTTTGCCCTGGCAAGCTTTGAAGCCTGTGGGGTTGCGCACGAAATTGCGATCACCGGCCAGCACGATAGCGACATGGAGCGCCTCGCCGCCGACCTCAAGCGCGTCTGCGAATGGCAGATCCGCTTCTTTGGCGAACCGGCACCAATGTCCTGCTATATCTTTCTGGTCACGGCCGTCGGCGAGGGCTACGGTGGCCTTGAACACCGGGCCTCGACCGCCCTGCTCTGTTCGCGCAACGACCTGCCCTACCAGGGCATGACTGAAATGAGCGAAGGCTATCGAACCTTTCTCGGCTTGTGCAGCCATGAGTACTTTCACAGCTGGAACGTCAAACGCATCAAGCCGGCCGCGTTCACACCCTACGACCTGAAGCGCGAGAACCACACGACCCTGCTCTGGGCTTTTGAAGGTTTCACGTCCTACTACGACGATCTGGCCCTTTTACGTAGCGGCGTCATCGAACTCAAGGACTGGCTCGAACTTACCGCCAAGACCATCAGCAACGTCCAGCGCGCGCCCGGTCGGCTGAAGCAAACGCTCGCCGAATCGAGCTTCGATGCCTGGAGCAAGTTCTACCGGCCGGATGAAAATACCCCGAATGCCGTGGTCAACTACTATGCGAAAGGTGCGCTGGTCGCGCTCGCGCTCGATCTCACGCTGCGCCATCAAACCAGGGGGAAGGTTTCACTCGACGACGTGATGCGCGCGCTGTGGCAGCAGCACGGCAAAACCGGGACAGGAGTTGGCGAGGGCGATATCCGGCGTATCGCCGAAGAACTCTCCGGGCGGAATCTCAAACGTTTCTTTGCCGACGCGGTTAACGGCACCGGCGAATTGCCGCTCAAAAAACTGCTGGCACCTTTTGGTATCAAGCTGGAGTGGGGAAAGGCGAAGATCCCTTCGCTCGGGGTCAAAACAGCCAGCGAAGGCAACGAACTCAAGTTGGCGACGGTATACGACGGCGGCGCCGCACAGATCGCGGGACTGTCCGCCGGCGACCTCCTGCTCGCCATCGACGGTCTGCGCGTGACGCCGACGACCATCGACAAGCAACTCGCCCGCCACCAGCCAGGCGACACGATCAAGATCCATGCTTTCCGGCGCGACGAGTTGATGCAATTCAAC
>JANNNT010000581.1:0-14738 GCA_031398685.1 Rhodocyclaceae bacterium
GCCTTCTTGGGGAAACTGAGTACGCGTGACATCGAACGATTTGCCGGACTTGCCGGCGTCCGTGGCCTGTTCCCATCACTGTCGGATGAATTCCTCAAGGACATCTTCGATACCCGAGTTCAGTCAGCGTTGCTTGTGAAGGGACACCACTACGAGGATTTGAAAGGCAAGGAACAACTATTCCGTGAGCTTGAAAAAGCGATCATTGCACGCCACCAAGTCTCTTTCGAATACATCAAGACCGACGGGAAAAAGTCCTACGCTGCGCTTTCTCCGTATAAGCTGATCAATAACAAGGGCGTTTGGTATCTGGCTGCGCTTGACGCTGAAAAGCTCAAGGCATTCAGCTTCTCCAAGATCGAGCGGTTACAGATGCTGGAATCCTTGTTTTCTTGGTCGCCGGAGATCGACAAGCAACTCGCCGAGGAAGACGGGATTTGGTTGTCGGAAGAAAAGCAGGAGATTGTGTTGAAGGTCAGTCGGGAGGTGGCGAGCTACTTCAAGCGTCGGCGATTGATTGCCAATCAAGTGATTGAGAAAGAACTCGAGGACGGCGGTCTGATCGTCTCGGCAAAAGTCGGACACTCCAATCAGATACTCCCGATTGTCCGATACTGGATTCCGCACATCCGCATCATTAGCCCGGAAGGCCTGCAAGTCGATATGGAGAAAGGGCTTGATGAGTATTTGCAGCGGACTACGAACGCGAGGGTGATATGAACAATTTACGCAGTCTTGTTGTTCTACTGAGCGTTGCATTCCTCGCCAACT
The DNA here is from genome assembly GCA_031398685.1 of Rhodocyclaceae bacterium. Lineage (GTDB taxonomy): Bacteria > Pseudomonadota > Gammaproteobacteria > Burkholderiales > Rhodocyclaceae > Propionivibrio. The sequence goes on from JANNNT010000581.1 coordinate 772, forward strand.
TGGCCTCTGCGGAAGGCAACAGAATAACGTACAAGACGATGCCCAACTCGACGGTTCGTGACTATAGAGCGCCTGCCTACGGAACTGAGGGCAATACCACCTACCACACGCTGCCAGGATCTACGATTCGAGATTACAGAGCCCCTACGTATATCACGGTAGGGAACGCCACTTACCAGACGCAGCCGGGCTCAAGTGTTCGCGACTACTCTGCCCCGTCATACATCCGCGACAATAGAAAAAGATAGAGCGTGGTAAAGCTGTCTCCTTCATGAGTAAAAATTAGAGTGAGAAGTTGCCATTTTCAGGGAAAGGTTGAGCCATGCAAGAAACACTGACGGAACTTGCAAGCAAAGCAAGGATTAAGGCATCAAGGCTGAAAAATACGATTTCGGAATACGCGCAAACGGCAGCAGGCACAGCGATGAATGGTGCGAAGCGTGGAGCAGAAACGGCTACCACGGTACTTGATCAGAATGGCGATGGAAGTCTTGATCAAGAAGACGTGAAAATTATGGCTGACAAAGGCTTTGAACTTGGCAAGACTGGGGCCAAAGAGCTTAAGAAAGCGGCCATTTGGGCTGCCTCCATTGATTCCGTAAAGAGGTCAATCGGAGGTGCAGTTGTCGGGGCGCTTGTTTTTGGTTTTGTTGGATTGATACTTCCAGGCAGCTTTTTCTTTCTTGGCGCCAAGGTTGGTTTGATCCTCGGCGCGGTACTTGGTTTCTTGAGGAAATAGAATTTGCTTCTGCCGAACCTTTACACACCGTTACGCAAACGCCGAAAACCCGCAACAGACGTACCTTTCGGAAGTCCCTACACTGGCCTCGTTGCTTCAGCGTCCCCCGCTGGCAATGTTTGACCCTCCCTGATCCATCGCAACGATGGTATCTTTAATCCCATGCCCACCCGGTGTGGGATTTTTTTGGTCAGGGATTACGCCTTGAATTGCTTCACCTTCTGGCGGACCACAATAGCCTGGCAACGTCACCGAGAGATATCACCCGATTAGCAGTTGGCATCTCGCTTTCGCCAATTTGTATCCCCCGGCGCTCTGTGTTTTCGCGACGCTCCGAGCCATAACGATAGCAAATGGCGTACTCCCGGCGATCAACGCCGATCCTTCTCTCGCGCTGCACATCCATACCAATTGCCCTCGTCGAGCCCTTGAAGCCACAGCCGATTGACCAAAGTTGGGCGGACAAGTTTCTCACGTGCCTCCTTGATCGGCCAGACCTAACCCCTCTTACGCAACGATTCGGCCACCTTGATCGAGTACGCCGCAAACACCCACAAGACGAACCCGCCAAGGAAAGCCAGAGGCCTCCCCTCGGCATCCAATAGGGCAACCACTCCCGCACAGGTACAAAACGCACCCAATGCCCACAGCAGCCACTTGGTGATGCCCGTAAAGACTGTCCTACCAAACACCCAAAGAACGGCGACAATGGCCACCGCCAGCAGCAGCAACATCGAATATTTGGAAAACCCCACACCACTCCGCCCGTTAACAAACGCCACATAGCAAAAAGCCCACTCCGAAGAATGGGCTAATCGCTTGAATCCTGTGGTGGCCAGTCGCGGAATCGAACCACGGACACGCGGATTTTCAATCCGCTGCTCTACCAACTGAGCTAACTGGCCGAGAAAGGCGGCATTATAGCGAGTCGTCCCTGCTTCGTCAAAAACAAACGGACACTTTTCTCTCCTCAATTCATATTCAGGCAAAACCGGTTTGAATATGCTCAGGAATTGCCAACTTGGGCGGGGCTTGCCGATGTACTGGGAAGACCACCCGGGCGATTGATCCGGGGTCTCGTACGCCTTGATCATCAGGCGTATGCGGGCGTAGGCTTGCGGCGGCTCGGTGCAGCTCGGCGATTTCACGCACGATGGCGAGCCCCAACCCGCTGCCCTCGACACCGGTGCCATCAACCCGGTAAAAGCGGTCAAAGACCTTGTGTGCGTCCTCATCGGAAATACCGATACCGCTGTCTTCAATTTCAAGCAACACAAAATCGCCTTGGGCAAGCACGCGAGCGGTAACCCGCCCTTCATCCGGGGTGTAACGCAGGGCATTGTCGAGCAGGTTATTGATCATCTCGCGCAACAGGAAAACATTGCCCATGATATGCACCGGGCCTGCTGGCTCGTAACCGAGATCAATTCGCCGATCAAGCGCACGCACAACCCAGGTTTCCACGATTTCGTGCAACAACTGATCAAGATCAACCGGCACCAGCGCCTGTTCGGAATGCTCACTTGCTTCAGCACGCGCCATTGACAGCAACTGATTGACCAGATGCGATGCACGGTCAACGCTGCTCGAAATGTTTTGAAGCGCATAGCGTAGTTGCCCCGGGTCGTCTTCACGCATGGCCAGTTGTGCCTGCATTTTCAGGCCGGTGAGCGGCGTACGCATCTGGTGCGCCGCATCGGAGATAAAGCGGCGTTGTGCATCCATGTTGTGCTGCATGCGTGCCAGCATGGAATTGAAGGCCTCGGTCAACGGTTGCAGTTCTTCCGGAACACGGCCCGCCGCTATCGGCGACAGATCGGCCTCCCGGCGCGTTTCGATGCGCTCACGAAGACGGGTCAACGGACGCAAGCCTTGTGACAAGCCGAACCAGACAAGAATAACGGCCAGTGGAATGATCACGAACTGGGGAAGAATGACGCTGGCAATGATTTTGTTGGCCAGCTGCGAGCGCTTTTCCAGCGTCTCGCCGACCTCGACCAGCGCCCAGCGTTCACGCGGCGCGTCGGGCTCGCCGAGGTACATGAAGGCGACCCGCAAGTCCTGCCCCTTGTAGTCATCATCACGGAAATAGACTTCGCCCGGATCAACCGTCTCTGGAACATCGGCAGTTTTCAGCAACGGCAATTCCGGATCACCGACGATCAGTTTTCCATCCCGCCCGAGCACGTGAAAGAAAACGCTGTCGATTTCATCCGAACGCAAGAAGGCACGCGCCGAGCCGGGCAAGGATATCTTCGGCTGGCCTTCAACGAATTTGACCTGACGCGAAATTGCCGTGACTTGCTCGCGCAAGGTTTGATCGTAAGGATAGTTGGCAACGCTGGTGGCGAAGTAGTGCGTGACGGCGATACTGATCGGCCACACAAAGAGGAGAGGGGCCAGCATCCAGTCAAGAATCTCGCCAAACAGCGAGCGCTGGGTGTCAGGACTTGGGTTCTTGTGCAGACTTTTCAAAGCAGTACCCGAGGCCGCGCACGGTGGTGATGGTTACACCGCTCGATTCGAGTTTCTTGCGCAGACGATGCACATAAACCTCGATCGCATTGTGGCTCACCTCCTCGCCCCAGCCGCACAGGTGGTCAACCAGCTGATCCTTGCTCACCAGCCGGCCCGCCCGGGACATGAGGATCTCAAGCAGACCAAGCTCACGTGCCGACAGATCGAGCATCTCGCCATTCAACAGGGCGCAACGATCCGTCTGATCAAAGGCCAATGCACCGTACTCGATCACCGGCGATGTGCCGGTCGAACGCCGTGTGAGCGCCCGCACGCGCGCTTCCAGTTCCGGCAGCTCAAAGGGTTTGGCCATGTAGTCATCGGCTCCCAGATCAAGTCCCTTGACACGGTCCGAGGTGCCGTCAAGCGCCGTAAGAATCAGCACCGGCAGTTTTGATTTGCGCGAGCGCAAGCGGCGCAGCACATCGAGGCCGGACAATTTGGGCAGACCCAGGTCAAGGATAACAAGATCGTAAGTGCCCGTTACCAGCGCATTGTCGGCATCAGTGCCATTGGCCACCCAATCAACGGCATAGCCGGTCTGACGCAATGAGCGCCCGAGCCCGTCGGCGATAATCCGATCATCTTCCGCAAGCAGAATTCGCATGATCTCTCTTCAATGTTTGGCGCACGTAAGTTTTTTGTAAGCCGCTGCCCCTACTCTACATACGCTGTTCTTCTTTATGGTCTTAGGAGTTTTGGTTTCGGCCTGAACTTGGGGAGTGCCCGAAACTGCACCGGGCGCTCCCCGCCATTTTTCCCCCAACACCCTCGCTGCCGCATCGACAATCACTGCGATGCAAGCGGCGCCTTGTTACGCGCCAAGCGCAACAAAATCATTGTGCCACCATTTTTGCGGCGTAACACCAGCCAATTCGCTCCGCCCAAAAGAAAACCCCCACACGGCAAAACCGTGCGGGGGTTCTTGTGAGCGTATTGTACGAACTAGGTAAGAAAATACGCTCAAACAGGCATTGTCTGCCCGTTGATTACATACCCATATCCATGCCGCCCATACCACCCATGCCGCCCATACCGCCACCCATGCCGCCGGCCGGCTTGTCTTCAGCCAGTTCGGCAACCATGCAGTCGGTAGTCAGCATCAGGCCAGCGATCGAGGCCGCATTTTGCAGTGCGGTACGTGTCACCTTGGTCGGATCGAGCACGCCCATTTCGACCATGTCGCCATACTCACCGGTCGCGGCGTTGTAACCGTAGTTGCCCTTGCCATTGACCACGTTATTGACGACGACTGAAGGCTCTTCGCCAGCATTGGCAACGATTTCGCGCAGCGGCTGCTCCATGGCACGCAGGACGATCTTGATACCAGCATCCTGGTCGCTGTTATCACCCTTGAGCTTGGCCAGCGCAACGCGGGCACGCAGCAGAGCAACACCACCGCCGGGGACAATGCCTTCTTCAACGGCTGCACGGGTAGCGTGCAGTGCGTCTTCAACGCGCGCCTTCTTCTCTTTCATTTCAACTTCGGTGGCCGCACCAACCTTGATCAGTGCAACACCGCCGGCCAGCTTGGCCACGCGTTCTTGCAACTTCTCGCTGTCGTAATCGCTGGTCGACGTTTCGATCTGGGAACGGATTTGCTTGACGCGGCCTTCGATGGTAGCGGCATCGCCGGCACCGTCGATGATCGTGGTGTTTTCCTTGCCGATTTCGATGCGCTTGGCTTGGCCGAGTTCGGCCAGGGTAGCCTTTTCGAGGGTCAGGCCGACTTCTTCAGCAATAACCTGGCCACCGGTCAGGACGGCGATGTCTTCGAGCATGGCCTTGCGACGATCACCAAAGCCCGGGGCCTTGACGGCACAGGTCTTCAGGATGCCACGGATGTTGTTGACCACCAGGGTAGCCAGCGCTTCACCATCGACATCTTCAGCAACGATCAGCAGCGGACGACCGGCCTTGGCAACTTGCTCGAGCACGGGCAGTAGGTCACGGATGTTGGAGATCTTCTTGTCGAAAATCAGGATGTACGGATTGTCCAGAATGGCGCTTTGCTTTTCCGGATTGTTGATGAAGTAGGGGCTGAGGTAGCCGCGGTCGAATTGCATACCTTCGACGACGTCGAGCTCGTTGTTCAGCGACTTGCCATCTTCAACGGTGATGACGCCTTCCTTGCCGACCTTGTCCATCGCACGGGCGATGATTTCGCCGATGTCGGCGTCAGAATTGGCGGAGATCGAACCGACCTGAGCGATTTCCTTGTTGGTCGAGCAGGGCTTGGAGAGCTTCTTCAGTTCTTCAACGGTGGCGATAACGGCCTTGTCGATACCGCGCTTCAGATCCATCGGGTTCATGCCGGCGGCTACGTACTTCATGCCTTCGCGGACGATCGACTGAGCCAGAACGGTGGCGGTGGTGGTGCCGTCGCCAGCGATGTCGGAGGTCTTGGAAGCCACTTCCTTGACCATCTGCGCGCCCATATTGGCGAACTTGTCCTTCAGTTCGATTTCCTTGGCGACGGAAACGCCGTCCTTGGTCACGGTCGGGGCGCCGTACGAGCGCTCCAGAACAACATTGCGACCCTTCGGGCCCAGGGTGATCTTGACGGCGTCGGCCAGGATATTCACGCCTTCGACCATGCGAGCACGTGCCGAATCGCCAAATTTAACGTCTTTTGCTGCCATTGAGATACTCCTAACAATTCTGTAGTGGTGTGAATTTTGCTGTGATGCGGGGATCGTGAACCGGGCGAGTTACGCTCAGAGTTCGACGACGCCCATGATGTCTTCTTCGCGCATAACCAGCAGCTCTTCGCCATCGACCTTGACGGTCTGGCCGGAGTACTTACCGAACAGGACGCGGTCACCGACCTTGACGTCCATCTTGCGCACTTCACCGCTTTCGAGGATCTTGCCCTTGCCGACGGCGATGATTTCGCCTTGGTCAGGTTTTTCGGCAGCAGCATCAGGAATGACGATACCGGAAGCAGTTTTACGTTCCTCTTCGAGGCGCTTGACGATCACACGATCGTGCAAAGGACGGATTTTCATGCAGTTTCTCCTAGGGTTTAAGCATAAGTAACGACTAACTTGACCAAACACCTGCCCAACCGAGCAGAGCGCTCGCCGACAGAGTTATTAGCACTCACATCTAACGAGTGCTAATAATAGGGGCGGGATAGGTGAATTTCAAGTAGCAAAAAGCCCGGGACGGGAAAAATAAAAACATTGACGGCAAAAAGCAGAGAGGACGACAAGACTTCAGTCTCGTTACGTGCATCCCAAACGCACCAAGAATTCCGGAAAAGGGTCGTCTGATCGACGCGAGCAAACGTGTATCATTCGAGCTTCGTCCGCTGGATGGTGGTCTGCCACCAGAGCGCCTTGGCGGACTGATTTGACTGATCGATCGTCATGTCATGACCAGCAAGGAAACCGTGCGATCGCGCGGTCGTTCGCCGCGCAGAATTTATAGATTTAACAGGACTAGCAAACTTTTGACTCAGACTGGCCGCTCGCGCCGGTTCAACGCTCATACCCTGCCGGAGTAAGCATGACCACCCCCGTTCCCCGCTTGGAATTGCTGAATATTACCAAGCGTTACCCGAGCATCGTCGCCTGCTCCGAGGTCAATCTTTCGGTCATGCCCGGAGAAATCCACGCCGTCCTCGGCGAAAACGGCGCCGGAAAGAGCACCTTGATGAAGGTTATCTATGGTGCGGTCAGGGCCGAATCCGGCACGATACTTTTGAATGGCCACGAGGTAAATATCGCCAATCCTGCCCAGGCGCGCCGCCTGGGGATCGGCATGGTGTTTCAGCATTTCTCGCTGTTCGAGACGCTGACCGTCGTCGAGAACATTTCCCTGGTCCTCGATGAGCCGTTCAATCTGCCGGCGCTGGCCGTACGTGTCAAGGCCGTATCCGAGCGCTACGGCCTGCCGCTCGACCCGAACCGGATGGTGCACAGCCTTTCCGTCGGCGAACGGCAGCGCGTTGAAATTGTCCGGTGCCTGCTGCAATACCCCAAGGTGCTGATCCTCGACGAGCCGACCTCGGTACTGACGCCACAAGCCGTTCAGAAGTTGTTCGAAACCCTGCGTCAACTCGCCTCCGAGGGCGTTTCCATTCTCTACATCAGTCACAAGCTGCACGAAATCCAGGTGCTGTGTGACAGCGCAACGATCCTCCGCCATGGCAAGGTCACCGGTACCGCGATTCCGAGCAAGGAAACGCCGGCCAGTCTGGCGCGCATGATGATCGGCCGCGAGTTGCCGGTCTGCCAGGCGCCCATCTACGAAGGCGAGCAGCGTACGGTCCTGACCGTGGAGGGGCTCAACCTGGTCTCCGACGACCCTTTCGGCACCAACCTGGAAAATATCTCGCTGAGCGTCAATGCCGGCGAAATCCTGGGCATCGCCGGCATCTCCGGAAACGGGCAGGCCGAACTCATGGCGGCTTTATCCGGCGAAACAACCGTCGAAAAACACGCGATTCACCTCGAAGGAAAGGCCGTTGGTCATCTCAATGCCGGACAGCGGCGCAACAAGGGACTCGTCTTCGTCCCGGAAGAACGCCTCGGTCGCGGTGCGGTGCCGCCATTTTCCCTGAGCCACAACGCCTTGTTGACGGCGCACCGACAAGGCATGAAAAACTGGGGCCTGGTCCGCTACAGCAAAGCGCGGGAGTTCGCCGACAAATGCGTGGCCCGCTTCGATGTCCGCTGCGGCGGGTCGGGGGATGATGCGCGTTCGCTCTCGGGCGGCAACCTGCAAAAATTCATCGTCGGCCGGGAAATCATGCTCAAGCCCAAAGTGATGATCGTCGCCCAGCCGACCTGGGGCGTGGATGTCGGTGCTTCGGCCGTTCTGCGTCAGGCGCTGCTTGACCTGTCGCGTAACGGCGTGGGCATTGTGCTCATCTCCGAAGAGCTTGAGGAATTGTTCGAGATCAGCGACCGGATCGCCGTGCTGGCTCAGGGCCGGCTCTCCAGCGCCCAGCCCAGGGGCGCCACCAGCGCCGAATCGGTCGGCATGAAAATGTCTGGCCTTTTCGATGAGACAGAGACAGCCAATTTAGCGGAGGCCAGCCATGCACTTGCTTGAACCCCGCGCGCGACCCTCGAAACTCATGCGCTGGACGGCACCGCTGATTGCCATCGTCGCGACCCTGCTGGCCGGTTCTTTCCTGTTCTGGTCGCTCGGCAAGCCCGTCCTGGCTTCATTCCAGGTCTTCTTTATCCAACCGATGACCAGCAGCTACGGCTGGAGTGAACTGCTCATCAAGGCCTGCCCGCTGATCCTGATCGCCCAGGGCCTGGCCATCGGATTCAAGGCGCGTATCTATAACATCGGTGCGGAAGGCCAGTTGATCGTTGGCGCGCTGGCCGGCGGCGGCGTGGCCATCTATATGGAGGGCAGCGACTCGTCGTGGGTGATTCCGGCCATAGTTCTCGCCGGTGCCCTAGGCGGCGCGGCGTGGGGGGCCTTGCCGGCCTGGCTCAGAACGCGTTTCAATGCGCAGGAAACGCTGACCACGCTGATGTTGAGCTATGTGGCCAGCTTCATTCTCTCCTACATGGTGCACGGCCCCTGGCGCGATCCGGAGGGCATGAACTTCCCGCAGTCGATCATGTTCAGCGATAACGCCTTGTTCGCCATCCTGCTCGAAGGATCGCGGGTCAATACCTCGATCTACATCACCGGTTTTGCCGTTCTCGCCTTCTGGCTGTTCAACGCGCGCAGTTTCATGCATTTCAAGCTCGAGGTCGGCGGCCATGCGCCAGCGGCGTCGCGTTATGCTGGCTTCTCGTCCAGACAGACTGTCTGGTTCAGCCTGGTGGTCTCCGGGATGACCGCCGGACTGGCCGGAATTGGCGAGGTCGCCGGGCCGGTCGGGCAGTTGAACCTGAACATTTCACCGGGTTATGGCTTTGCCGCGATCATCGTGGCCTACCTGGGGCGGCTCCACGCCCTCGGCATCGTCCTCGCCGGATTTCTGATGGCGCTGATCTACCTCGGCGGTGAAGCGGCTCAGGTCAGTCTGCAGATGCCGTTCGCCATTACCGGAATTTTCCAGGGGATGCTGCTCTTTTTCCTGCTCGGTTCCGACGTGTTCATCGATAACCGACTGCGTCGTTCGGCCTGATTCTGCCTGATTGGTACGGAGAAAAATAAAATGATCGAGCATCTCACCCCTATTCTGGTCGGCACGCTTGCTGCAGCGACACCGCTTGTTTTCGCTGGCCTTGGCGAACTCGTTGCCGAACGGACGGGGGTCATCAATCTCGGCGTCGAAGGCATGATGCTGGTCGGTGCGATTGCCGGCTTTGCGGCGGCGGCCGAAACCGGCTACGGGGCGGCCGCCGGCTTGCCGGCCGGTGCGCTGGCCGGCGCGGCCACGGCCATGATCTTTGCCTTCTTCGCCCTCTCGCTGGCCGCCAATCAGGCCGCTTGCGGTCTGGCGCTGACCATCTTCGGCATCGGTCTGTCGGCCTTCATCGGGCAGAGTTACGTCAGTTACAGCCTGCCCGGCCTGAAGCCGATTGCCATTCCGTTGCTCTCCGACATCCCGCTGCTCGGGCCGGTGCTCTTCACGCAGGATGCCGTGGTCTACCTGTCGATCGTCGCCTATGCCGGTGTCGCCTGGACGCTGACCAAGACCCGCCTGGGGCTGCTGCTCAAGGCCGTCGGCGAATCGCCGGAATCCGCCCATGCCATCGGTTACCCGGTCATCCTGATCCGTTTCGGGGCCGTGGCTTTTGGCGGTGCCATGGCCGGCATGGCCGGCGCCTACCTGTCCACGGTCTACACCCCGCTCTGGGTGCAGAACATGAGCGCCGGACGCGGTTGGATTGCCGTGGCGCTGGTCGTTTTCGCCACCTGGAAGCCAACCCGGCTGCTGCTCGGAGCCTACCTGTTCGGATTTGTCACCATTCTTCAGTTTCACGCACAGGGACTGGGCCTCGTGTTGCCGGTTCAGCTTCTTGCAGCGCTACCCTATCTGGCGACCATCATCGTACTGGTGGTTATTTCCCGCGATCGCAAAGTGCTGCAGAACAATCTTCCCGCTTCGCTTGGCAAACCCTTCCTGCCGTGATCCGGAGAACTCCAATTCAAACCTCAACGACATGCCCCGCAGGAAATACCCTTGGGGTACAACGGGCACAACGAAATACCAAGCGGTATTCCTTCCATTGTTTTTTACGTTGTGTTCGTTGTGCACGTTGTGGTTAAGCTTTTGAAGTTGACATGACCACTCTCTTGCTCAAAAACGCCGACGTCCTCGTCACCATGGATGCCCAACGCCGGGAAATTCCCGGCGGTGGCGTCTTCATCCGCGATGGCATCATCGAATCGGTCGGCCCCAGCGCCGAACTGCCGGCGACCGCTGATCAGGTGATCTCGCTGACCGGTTGCGTGGCCCTGCCCGGCCTGATCAATACGCACCACCACATGTACCAGAGCCTCACCCGCGCCATTCCGGGGGCGCAGGATGCCGAACTGTTTGCCTGGCTGCGCCGGCTCTACCCGATCTGGGCCGGGCTGACCCCGGAGATGATCCGCGTCTCGACGCTGACGGCGATGGCCGAACTGATCCTGTCCGGATGCACGACGTCCAGCGACCACCTGTATATCTTCCCGAATGGTTCTCGCCTCGACGATTCCATTGAGGCCGCCGCGACGCTGGGCATGCGCTTTCACGCCGCGCGCGGCAGCATGAGCGTTGGCGAAAGCCAGGGCGGACTGCCGCCGGACCGTCTGGTGGAAAACGAAGCGGTTATTTTGAAAGACACCCGCCGCCTGATCGAAACCTGGCACGACCCTGCCCGGCACGCCATGCAGCGCATCGTCGTCGCCCCGTGTTCACCCTTCTCGGTGAGTCGCGAACTGATGCGAGAATCGGCTGAACTGGCGCGCAGCTATGGTGTTTCTCTTCACACGCATCTGGCCGAAAACGACAACGATATGGCCTACAGCCGGGAGAAATTCGGCATGACGCCCGCCGAATACGCCGAGTCGCTCGGCTGGGTCGGCACGGATGTCTGGCACGCGCACTGCGTCAAGCTGGACACTCCGGGCATCGCGCTCTTCGCCCGCACCGGCACGGGAGTTGCGCACTGCCCCTGTTCCAACATGCGCCTGGCGTCGGGCATTGCCCCGATTCCAGCCCTGCGCGAAGCGGGGGTTGCGATCGGTCTCGGCGTCGACGGCAGTGCTTCCAACGATGCGGCGCACCTGCTCGGCGAAGCGCGTCAGGCCATGCTGCTGGCCCGCGTCGGGCATGGACCGACGGCCATGAGCGCCCGCCAGGCGCTGGAATTGGCCACGCTGGGTGGCGCCCGCGTGCTTGGTCGTGACGACATCGGCGCCCTGGCGCCCGGCATGAGTGCCGATGTGGTCGCCTTTGCCGTCAATGGCCTCGATCTGGCCGGAGCCGCAGTGCATGACCCGGTCGCTGCGCTGCTGTTCTGCTCGCCGCGAACCGTCAGTCATTCCGTCATCAACGGCAAGCCGGTTGTCAGTGATGGCCAGTTGCTGCCGCTCGAAGTGCAGCCGCTGGTCGCCCAGCACAACCGTCTGGCACGACAGCTGGCAAACGGCGCGTGATGACGCACGCCGTTCAGAGAGCCAACTATCCACGCGGCTTCCAGGACATCAAAAAAACATGCCCAGTGTCGTGATCAGCGATTTTTCTTGATCGGCGGAACAAACTTGTAATCGATGTCCCACGGGAAATAGATCCATTTGTCCTGATTGAATTCCTTGACGCAAAGATCGACGATCTCGCGTCCCATCGGCTTGGCGTACAAGGTGGCGAAATAAGCCTTGGGCAACAACTTGCGGATAACGCGGGCAGTGGCACCCGTATCCACCAGATCGTCGATCAGCAGATAGCCTTCGCCGTCATGGTCGACACCCTTGAGAATCTTCACCTCCGAGCGTGTGTTCTGGGCGCCTTCTTCTGCAGACTCATCGTAGCTGGAGGCACAGATGGTGTCCAAAATGCGGATTTCCAGTTCGCGAGCGATCAGTGCGGCCGGAATCATGCCGCCGCGCGCGATGGCGATGATGCCCTTGAACGGTCCCTTTTCCATCAGCGCGTGGCAGAGAAGGCGCGTGTCCCGGTGCAGTTCGGGCCAGGAGATCACGATGTCGTCCCGGTAAGGGCTGGTGAGCGAAGATTCCATGGCGCGTTCCTCAATAAAAATGAATGGGTCGAATTATAGTAGGAGCCGTGGAGGAGCCAAAGCCGGATTGATGCTTTTCCTTTTGAAAAAAAAACGCGGCCCGGTGGTATCCAGGAATAAATGTATAACAATTACGATGTGAGTGAGTAATTCCAATAGGTTGTTATTTGTTATATGTACTAATTTCTGTAATATTTGAAGCCCCACTTGTGTGAGCAAGTGGGGCTTCTTCTTTCTGCTTGCACTGATGCTCTGAATTTTGTTGTGTCGGGGATAGTTGCAAATTTGTAACGTCCTCCATCCGTCAGCACCCGGCCAATTGCTGCCGTAGAGGCGCCGCCTCCAAAGCGGCCGTCGAGGCATTTTCCCGTTACATTGCGCCCCAATTTTGCGGGTTGTTGCAGCAACACTGGAAATGATAATGGGTTGTTTGTATCGTCCGAGGAAAACATGCGCCAGATTGTGGTCAATGCTGGTGCGCAGCGTCGGACTCTGCTCGCCACTTGCATAAAGTTGTCACGCGCGGCACATTGGCAGCGTGCAGGAAGAGTTCAACAATCCACAATAGGAGGTCAGAGGGATGAAGAAGCGCTACTGGGAGACTCGTTATCCACACGACGAGACGACTCATCCGTTGCACAGAACGGAACAGGAGCGGTTAGCCGACGAGATTAGGGGCCGTCGGCTTGCAAAACTCCGACCGGCAATTCCTCAAACTATCGAGTCACAGGAGGAACTGCTGAAACAAATCTCTGAACAGGAGAGACTGCTTGAAAAGTAACGCAAAAGCGAGAATTCGACAAATCGTCTGAAGTAGCTCCGAACCAAACTTAGAATGGACGTGACAGATGCACCGCAGCTAATGTCCTGACAACTAGAAACGGTGGGACATGACTCAATCAAAAACGCATACTATGATTAGGAGGGAACATGCTGCTTAAACTTATTGTTATTGGCTTTTTGACTTTCATTGGCACCTACACCTATGTGGAAAATTCCAACATTCGTGGCGCTGATACGTTCGCACTTGTTGCAACCGCTATTGTTTGTCTTATCGCCTTTGTTTATTTTCGTGGCACGGCAAAGGTTGTCTCTGGCGCCATATCAAAGGCAAGTGCAGTGAAGGACGAAGTGTCAACGAGATTGAACGCCGGAAACTCTGACCTCTATGCGATTGCGGAAAGAGAAATAAATGAAGGAAAGGCCGACAACGGTCTTTGGTCACAGGCACTGGTAAACGTACAAGGTAACGAGGCGCTTCGTAAAGTTGAGTACATGAAGCTGCGCGCTAAGCAGCTTCGCCGGGGGTAGCGATTAGCACTTCTCACTCGGAAGCTCAGCGAAGTAGCTCACAATTTCGATTGAAAGGCTGTTGCCGGTTACTTTAAGTCCGTTTTTCAAAATCCTGAAGGGCGCATTTGGGTCGAGGTTGTGTGGAAACGCAATTGAGTTTCCAATTGTCGCGCGGTTGGGCGCGTAATTTACGCGTTGTTGATCAAATCGAGATTGACCGCTTCCTGAGATCGAATCTGACGTTCCTAAGGGCCCGAAAGCCTGTTCAATTT
>JANNNT010000585.1:0-7401 GCA_031398685.1 Rhodocyclaceae bacterium
GGGTTCTCGGCATAACGCATGGCCCCGTCAAAACTCCCGGCAATCCCTATCTTCTCCAGCTCGGCAGACATACGTTGTGCACGACCGACGCGGCCCGAACGGATCGAAGCCAGACCGGCGTTGAGCACGTCATCATCGGCATTGAAGTTAAGTCCGAGGATGTGGATCTGCAGACCACCCCATTCGATGGAGATTTCAACGCCGTTGATGAAACGCATCCCGGCCTCATCGGCAACAGATCGCGCCGCCTCCAGACCGCCCAGATCGTCATGGTCGGTCAGTGCCAACATATTGACGCCATTTGCCGCCGCCCGACGCGCGACCTCGGCAGCGGGCAAAAGGCCGTCAGACGCGGTGGAATGGCAGTGAAGATCAACGTTGAGCATGGAAAAGAGGCGGCAATCGGTAAAAAATCAAGCTGTCGATGATAGCACAGTGAAGAAAACCGCCTCTGAGAACGAATCTTTCTTCCCGATCGAAAGCATGGCCTTCACAGCGATTGTGGTGCATGATTACACGGGTAAAGTGGTAAGGCCGATTTAAGAGATTGAAACTTGCAGTGCACCTGATGAGATACTGCTATTCGGACAATAACGGAGGAAAATTTCATGAAGCGAGTCTGGGAAAAGTGCGTAGGCGCGTCCTTGCTGATCGTGCTGGGTATGTCAGCGGCACCGGTGCTGGCCATGGATCTGGTGTTGGCAGAAGTGCATCCGCCGGGTCACGTCATCGTCAAAGCAGAAGAACTGCTGGTGAGCCGTCTGGCTGAACTTACGAAGGGCGAATTGCAAATCCAGCTTAAGCACAGCGCACAATTGGGCAATGAGGATCTGAGCTGGAAAAATGTCCGGAACGGTTCGCTGGACATCGCCCGCATCAATTTTGCCGCACTGGTCAACGATGTACCCGCGGCCAAGCTTCTGAGCTTGCCCTACCTTTTCCGCTCACGCGATCACATGTGGCGTGTGCTGGACGGCGATTTCGGAAAGCGGATTGCCGCCGAAGTTGAAAAAACCGGTGCCGTCGTACTGGCCTACTATGACAGCGGGAGCCGCTCTTTCTACACCACCAAAAAACCCATCCGCGCCCGCGCCGATTTTGAAGGCCAGCGTATCCGGGTGCAGAACTCACCGGTCTACCAGGACTTGATCACTTTACTGGGGGGCACCCCGGTCGTGGTGGCCTATGACAAGATCGTTGAAGCGTTCCAGAATGGCGAAATTGACGGCGCCGAGAATAATTTGCCGTCGTACGTGTCGAGTGACCACTACAAGTATGCGCGTTACCTCAGTCTCGACGAGCATTCATCGGTACCCGAAGTTTTGTTGATGTCAAAAAAGGCCTGGGATGGCTTGAACCCCGAGCAGAAGAAAGCCGTGATGTCATCCGCCGTGGAGTCGTCCGGGTACATGAAGAAACTCTGGGCCGAAGCGGAAGCCCAGACATTGGCCAAGGCAAAAAAAGAAGGGGTAGTGATCCTCGAAAAGCACCAGTTTGTCATGCACGCAATTGAGTCCTCTGCAATGAAGCTTTATACGAAATATGTCACCAACCCCCAGGACATGATGACTGTGCTCGGAATCATGAGTTCCAAGTAATCGAAGCGGCACATGGAACATGCAGTTTCTTTGCTGGCGCCGTGTTTTCTCATGGCGGGTGGACAGTCGCCTAAGCCCGGAATGAACCGGTGCCAGTTTGCTCGAACTTGCGGCCGTCGCCCTCCTCGCGCTATAGTTGCGCCCGCAAACGGGAGAGAGCGGAAGCCAGAATCCCCGCCGCCGAAGGCGCAATCCACCCGGAAACGCTCAGGCAAACAGGACCGTTTGTGAACTAAACTCTGGAGAGCGGCGCTGAACTGCAAGCGCCCACCGATGGGGCAACGTGGCCGGAATCGATTGTTTCGACACGATAATCTCTCAGGTATCAAGGACAGGGGGGTGAACTCAAGACGAGTTCGCCCTTTTTTTGTTTCTGAAAAAAGTTTCAGCACCTTCTTTCAAGGGATTGATATGACACAGAAAACTGTCCTGAACGACGCCCATCGCCGTCTCGGCGCCAAGATGGTCGATTTCGGCGGCTGGGACATGCCGCTGCACTACGGATCACAAATCGAGGAACACCACGCAGTGCGTCGCGACTGCGGCATGTTCGACGTTTCGCACATGTGCGCCGTCGATGTGGCCGGGCCGGGTGCGAAAGCTTTTTTTCTCCGCCTGATCGCCAATAACGTCGACAAGCTCAAGCTGCCGGGGAAGGCGCTTTATAGCGCCATGCTCAACGAAGCCGGCGGCGTGGTCGACGACCTCATCGTCTACTTCCTCGATGAGACGCACTACCGCGTCGTCATCAACGCCGGCACGGCCGAGAAGGATCTGGCCTGGATGGCCGCCCGCCTGGCTGAATGGAAACTCGAAGCCGTGTGCATCCCGCGCCGTGACTTGGCCATCATCGCCGTACAGGGCCCCAACGCCAAAGCCAGGGTCTGGCAGGCGTTTCCGGAAACCCGAGCACCCAGTGAATCGCTCAAACCCTTCTTCTCGGTAACGGTTGGCGACTATTTCGTGGCCAGCACGGGTTATACCGGCGAGGACGGTTTTGAAATCACCCTGCCCGCCAGCAAGGCGGAAGCCGTCTGGCAGGCGCTTCTGAATGCCGGCGTCAAGCCGATTGGCCTTGGCGCACGCGACACGCTGCGCCTCGAAGCCGGGATGAATCTCTACGGGCAGGACATGGGCGAAACCGTCTCGCCGCTTGATGCCGGCCTGACCTGGACGGTTGATCTCGTTGCCCCGCGTGACTTCGTCGGCAAGGCCGCCCTGCTCGCCAAGCCGCAGCAGAAGCAGTTTCTCGGACTGGTGCTGCTCGATCGCGGTGTATTGCGAGCCCACCAGAAGGTCGTTACGGCACAAGGTGATGGCGAAATTACCAGCGGCACCTTCTCACCCACGTTGCAACAGTCCGTCGCGCTGGCCCGACTGCCGCTCGGCGTGGCCATCGGCGACACGGTCAAGGTAGATATTCGCGACAAACAACTGACCGCCAAAGTGGTCAAACCCACTTTTGTACGCAACGGTAAAGCTCTCGTCTGACTCTTTGTCCAACACTCTGCCCAACGAACGTACCCTTCACCCCACTTTTTTCAGGAGTCACCATGAACGTTCCCGCCAATCTCAAGTACACCAAGAGCCACGAATGGGTTCGCGCTGAAGCGGACGGCACGATCACTGTCGGCATCACCGAACATGCGCAGGATCTGCTGGGCGATCTCGTGTTCATCGATCTGCCGGACGTCGGCAAGGAATTTGCTGCCGAACAGGAAGCCGTCGTCGTTGAATCCGTCAAGGCGGCGGCGGACGTCTATGCGCCGGTTAGCGGAGTCATCACCGAAGTCAACCCGGCGGTCGCCGATGCGCCGGAATCGGTCAATCAGGACGCCTACGCCGCATGGTTGTTCAAGATGAAGCCGGCCAATGCGGCCGACGTGGATGCCCTGCTCGACGCCGCCGCGTACACCGCCATCGCCGGCGAATAAGTCGCTGCCCTGGAACGCAGTATCCATGCGGGTCTTCAAACGACAACCCCGAAGACCCAATGAATACACGCTTCCCGGCAGGTCAGGTCGAGTTACGCGAGAAACCGCTAGCCCGACCTGAGCACTGTATTTCTTAATCCCCTCGATCCCGGAAACGCCATGCCACAGACTTCGACTCTTACAGCACTCGAGCAACGCGACGAGTTCATTTCCCGCCACATCGGCCTCTCGGCTGAGGACATGGCGCGCATGCTGGACGCCATCGGCGCGCCCAGCCTCGACGCCCTGATCGACCAGACGGTGCCGCCAGCCATACGCCTGTCCGCTCCGATGCCGCTGGCCGATGCCCGGCCGGAGGCGGAAGCTTTGAGTGCGCTCAAGGTCATTGCGGGCAAAAACAAAGTGAACAAGTCACTGATCGGCATGGGCTATTCCGACACGCTGACGCCCAAGGTCATTCTGCGCAATGTGCTGGAAAATCCGGGCTGGTACACGGCCTATACGCCGTATCAGGCCGAGATCGCGCAGGGCCGCCTTGAAGCCCTGCTCAACTACCAGCAGATGGTGATCGACCTCACCGGTCTCGAACTCGCCAACGCGTCGCTGCTCGACGAAGCGACGGCAGCGGCCGAAGCCATGACCATGGCGCGGCGCGTGAGCAAATCGAAATCCAACCTCTTCTTCGTTGATGCCGCCTGCTTCCCGCAGACCATCGACGTCATCAAGACCCGCGCCG
The DNA here is from genome assembly GCA_031398685.1 of Rhodocyclaceae bacterium. Taxonomy (GTDB): domain Bacteria; phylum Pseudomonadota; class Gammaproteobacteria; order Burkholderiales; family Rhodocyclaceae; genus Propionivibrio. The sequence goes on from JANNNT010000585.1 coordinate 4,269, forward strand.
GTTTCTTCGGCTTCGAACTGGTCTTTGGTACGCCTGAGGAAGCGGCGCAACTGGACGTTTTCGGCGCACTCTTTCAGTACCCGAACGACAAGGGCGAGATCACCGATCTCTCCAGCCCGATTGCCGTCGTCAAGTCACGTGGCGGCGTAACCGCCGTGGCTGCAGACCTGATGGCGCTGGTGCTGCTCAAGTCGCCCGGCGCCATGGGCGCCGACATCGCGCTCGGCTCATCACAGCGTTTCGGGATTCCGATGGGCTTCGGCGGCCCGCACGCCGCCTTTTTCGCCACTCGCGACGAACACAAGCGTTCGGTCGCCGGGCGCATCATCGGCGTTTCGGTCGATGCACGCGGCAACAAGGCGCTGCGCATGGCGTTGCAAACCCGCGAACAACACATCCGCCGCGAGAAGGCCAATTCCAACATCTGCACCTCGCAGGTACTGCTCGCCAACATGGCCGGCATGTACGCGGTTTATCATGGACCGCAAGGGCTGCGCGCCATTGCCCATCGTATCCACCGGCTGACGGCGATTTTCGCCGAAGGACTCAAGCGCGCCGGGATTGCGGTTCTGAACACGCACTTTTTCGACACCGTACAGCTCGACCTCGGCGCCCGCGCCATTGCCGTCTATCAGGCGGCACTCGGCGCCGGCTTCAACCTGCGCCAAGTCAGTCCCGGCATCCTGGGCGTCGCCTTAAACGAAAAATCAACGCGCGACGATGTGGCCGCGCTGATCAAACTGATTGCCGGTGTCGCTGTGGATATCGCAACCCTTGACGCGCAGGTGCAGCAACTCGACCGGGCGCTGCCCGACGCGCTGCTGCGCACCGACGCCGTCCTCACGCATCCGGTGTTCAACAGCTACCACACCGAACACGAAATGCTGCGCTACCTCAAGCGCCTGCAGAACAAGGATCTGGCGCTCGACCACTCGATGATCTCGCTCGGCTCCTGCACCATGAAGCTCAACGCCACCAGTGAGATGATTCCGGTCACCTGGCCGGAATTTGGCGACATCCACCCCTTCGCGCCGATTGATCAGGCCCAGGGCTACATGGAGATGATCGGCGGACTGGAAAGCTGGCTCAAGGTGATCACCGGTTTCGACGCCATCTGCATGCAACCCAACTCCGGCGCGCAGGGCGAATACGCCGGCATCGTCGCCATCGCGCGTTACCACGCCAGCCGCGGTGACAGCCAGCGCAACATCTGCCTGATTCCGAAATCGGCGCACGGCACCAACCCGGCGTCTGCACAGATGTGTGGCCTGGAAATCATCGTGGTCGATTGTGATCAAAACGGCAATGTCGATGTCGCCGACCTCAAGGCCAAGGCCGAGAAGCATGCAGCCAATCTGGCCTGCCTGATGATCACCTACCCCTCGACCCACGGCGTGTTTGAAGAGTCGATCAAGGACAACTGCGCCACCATCCATGCGCACGGCGGCCAGGTGTATATGGACGGCGCCAACCTCAATGCGCAGGTCGGCCTCACCTCGCCCGGACTGATCGGCGCCGACGTCAGCCACATGAACCTGCACAAGACCTTCGCCATCCCGCACGGCGGCGGCGGACCGGGCATGGGCCCGATCGGTCTCAAGGCGCATCTGGCACCGTTCATGGCCAACCACGCGGTGCAAGCAATCAGCGGCCCGCACGCTGGACAAGGCGCGGTTTCCGCTGCACCGTGGGGCTCCGCGTCGATCCTGCCGATTTCGTGGATGTACATCGCCCTACTCGGCGGCAAGGGGCTCAAGCGCGCGACCGAAGTCGCCATCCTCAACGCCAACTACGTCGCTACGCAACTCAGCCCGCACTACCCGGTGCTGTACACCGGCAAGAACGGCCGCGTCGCCCACGAATGCATTCTCGACATCCGCCCGATCAAGGCGGCCACGGGAATCGCCGAAATCGACATCGCCAAGCGCCTGATGGACTACGGTTTCCACGCCCCGACAGTGAGTTTTCCGGTCGCCGGAACGATCATGGTCGAACCGACCGAGTCGGAATCAAAGGCCGAACTTGATCGCTTTATCGCCGCGATGAGCGCCATCCGCGAGGAAATCCGCAAGATCGAACAAGGCGTCTGGCCGGCCGACAACAACCCGCTCAAGAACGCGCCGCACACGCAGGCCGATATTGTCGACTCCGGCTGGAATCGCCCGTACAGCCGTGAAGAAGCGGTCTTCCCGCTGTCCTGGGTCGCGGCCAACAAGTTCTGGCCAAGCGTCAATCGCATCGACGATGTTTACGGTGACCGCAATCTGTTCTGCGCCTGCGTGCCGATGAGCGAGTATTAACTAAAGCACCGGGGCATTCCGGCGCAAGCCGGAATGACGAATCGAAGCGGTTTTCATGATCGAGAGGGACACGCGAAAATCAGCTCGCGTGTCCCTCGGTCACAATCGGCTCCGGTTTGATACGCACGGCCCACAAAACACCCGCAAAGAGCAACCCGATCCCGAGCATCGTCATCGGTTCGGGCCATTTGCCGCGCAGCATGAAGGTATAGGCCAGCGCAGCCAGCGTTTCAAAAACAATCAGCTGCCCGACCAGCGCCGTCGGCAAGCGCTGGCTGGCCTCGTTCCAGCACAGCGTGCCGAGCCAGGAGGCCAGCAAGCCGATGGCGAGCATAAGCCCAAGGAATACGTCGGGGCGCGGCCCGAATGGCATCGGAAATGAATCAGCTCCAATTTTCATGCCGCCCCAGAGCAGCGCATACCCGACCGCCGCGAGCGGCAGCGTTGCGACGCCCTGAGCCGTCGCCCAGGTTCGCGGGTTGCGTCCCGGATGGTTACGCAACCAGTCTGCATTGCGCAGCGGATACCAGGTCCAGCAAGCCACCGCCACGATGGCGAACAATGCCCCATGGATGTAGCGAGACACATCTGCATCCGCGTTATTGACCAGCAGCGCGAACTCAACAGTGTTTACGCAACCGATCCCGAGCGCGATCAATGCCAGTGACGGGGCAAGGCTTTTCCAGGGCAAACGCCCGTCTCTTTTGCCGTCGCGCAGATTGGCCGCTATCCCGATCACCACCGGCAGCGTACCGATGATTATTGTCGGCAACGGCCCACCGGCGCGCTGGATGGCGCTGGCCAGGCAGAGGTAATAGAGGAGATTGCCGACG
>JANNNT010000587.1:0-10507 GCA_031398685.1 Rhodocyclaceae bacterium
CTCAAATACGCCGCCCAGTGCAAGCATGGCCGGGAAGACCGCATGCCCGTGCCAGCGCCGCGACAGGTGGCCGATTTTCGGCCACGGGTTGGGATACAGCAGGTAATGACGTGCCAGACGGATTTTGGCGTCACGCATCAATCGCCAGTAGTCGACGAGATCGGCGCGTACCAGATCGAGGTTGGGCGGCAGCGGTGACGCACCCGGTTGGCCACCGGTGTTTCGACTCAGGCGCGATTCGGACTGGTCAACACCGATCACGTAATGGTCGGGAAAGGCACGCGCCAACGCAATGCTGCTTTCGCCCCCGCCGCAGCAGGAATCGAGGATCAGTGGCGCGCCTGGAGCAAGCCGCTCGCGTCGCTCGAAACTCGCCGCGAAAGCGGCGCGGTTGTAATCGGTATAGGGCTTGCGGAATGGCGAGGCCAGATGCCGGTCGAGCAGCGTCGCCAGATGATTATGGATGCCGGTCTGGGCGCTGGTCGGAACGCGGGAGTTGGCTTGCATGGGAACGATCAGGCGGCGCGCGGCAGTTCGCCACGTATCACCGGCACGCCATGCCGCTCGAGGGCATGATTCATCTCATCAATACCGCGCAGGGGGCGAACAGCCGAGTAAATCGCTTCGGCTTCAACAAAGGTACGGCGCAGCGAATTAAGCCACAACTTGAGCCGACCGGGCGCATGCCGCGCTTCGACGCGACCTTGCACCTGATGCCAGAAATCGGCCAGCAAGGGCCGGAGTTCAGCCCAGTCCGCAGATCGATCCGAGCCGTTCATCCCACCCGCATTCTTCGCCCTGATGCGCCGCGCGAGAAAAGGATCAGTCACCGCACCGCGCCCGATCATCACGTCATCACACCCGGTCACTTGTCGGCAACGGGCATAGTCATCCGGCGTCCACACCTCGCCATTGGCGATCACCGGCATCGTCACGGCTTCGCGGATGCGCGCCACCCACTCCCAATGCGCCGGCGGCCTGTAACCTTCTTCCTTGGTTCGCGCATGGACCACCAGCGATGACACACCGCCGGCTTCCAGCGACCGCGCACAGTCGAGCGCCTTGCCGGTATCGCAAACACCCAGCCGCATCTTGGCCGAAACCGGGATACCCTCCGGCACCGCCTGGCGAACCGCGGCAGCAATCCGGCCAATATGTTCGGGATCATCCAGCAGCATGGCTCCGCCACCGTGACGATTGACCGTTGGCGCCGGGCAGCCGAAGTTGAGGTCGATTCCGGCCGGCAACAGACAGGCCAGTTGCGCCGCATTCTCTGCCATGCATTCCGGATCGCTGCCCAGCAACTGCACCACGACGGGAGTCCCGGCGAACGTACGGCTGGCGTTGGCCAATTCAGGGCAAATTCGCCTGAAGGTACGCTGCGGCAGGAGCGAGCCCGACACTCGGACAAACTCGGTGACCGCGCCATCGTAGCCGCCGACCCGCGTCAGCACATCGCGCAGAACGTAGTCTGCGAGACCCTCCATCGGTGCCAGTAGAAGTTTTCCCATAATCCAGCGCAGTAATCCAGGCCCGGATTTTACCCGCGAACCGGCCTGATGGCGTAAGGCGCCGGGGAATCACATGAATGACGCATCACCTCCTCACCCGTCAAAGGGTGAGCAACAGTCCGTTAATGCGCTTGGGGTTTGCCGGGTTACGACAGGGAACTGTTCGATCGAGCTCATGGTCATATGAAAACTTGATTTTTCCCCCGTTTTCCCCTGTTAAGCAGGCTGTTGTAACTGAACCGTTTAGCCCCGAAACGGGCGGGAAACAAGCACCATCGCGGTGGCAAGGCCCGCAGTAAATCCGGGTACAGCTCTGGCAGGATCGGCAACCATTCTGGAGATGCGACATGGGATTGCACGTGTTTGTGGCCATGCCCTATGGACGCAAGCAGGACATCGATTTTGACGCGGTCTACGCCGACTATCTCCAGCCAGCCCTGTCGGGAGCAGGATTCGAGGTGTTCCGCGCTGACCAGGAGAGTCGTGCGGGAGACACTCGCACCGACCTGTTTCAGGCGCTGCTGCTGGCCGATCTGGTCGTCGTTGATCAGAGCCTCGACAACCCCGATGCCTGGTACGAACTCGATGTGCTCCGTGCGTTGCGCGCACGTGACGTCGTGCTGGTGCAGAGCGAGCGCAGCAACCCGCCGTCAGGCAATGACCCCGACCTCAGGCTGCACTATCACCTCAAGGACGGCCGACCCGACCCGGACCATCTGCAGGCCGATCGACACGCGCTCGCCAGCACGGCGTTGTCCGCCACGAAATTGATAACCTTACCGGCCGAGGATCTCCCAGACCAGGCCGACCCCGGGCAACCACGCCAGGTAGCCCTGTTCAGCGGCCACATGATCGACGCCCCGGATCGCTCCGAACCCCGCTTTCCCGCCGAATGCGAACCTGTCGCCGCCGAGGCCATCGCCACCCGGCTCGACGCGTTGGGCATGGGCGATCAAGACCTCGCCATCTGCGGCGGCGCCTGTGGGGGCGACCTGCTGTTCGCCGAAGCCGCCCTGCAGCGAGGCGGTCGGCTTCACCTGTACCTGCAGTACCACGAAGCGGATTTCCTGCGAGCTTCCGTCGCCTTTGCCGGCAAGTCCTGGGTGGATCGCTACTACGCCGTCAAGGCGCATGCCCTCACCCGCATACGGGTGCAAACCGACGAGCTCGGTGCGCTACCAAAGGACATCAACCCCTATGTACGGAACAACCTGTGGCAGCTCTATTCGGCACTGGCCTACGGTGTCGACAAGGTGCGTTTCATCGCCCTGTGGAATGGCGAAGGGGGCTCAGGCGCCGGCGGCACCCAGAACATGGTTGAAACGGTTACGCGCTACGCGGGCCAGGTGAGCATTCTGGATACCCGCCAGCTCTTCGGGCTCTGATGATTCAAACAATGGAGACGCACCACGAATCCAGGCGTGGCACTAATGCTGAACGCCGTGCAGGGTTGATTTACGCATCCCCCTGAGCCTGTCTCGACAGGATCATCTTCACACTGAACTTCTCAGCCGAAAAGGAGACCCCATCATGACCAAGAAAGCACTGTGCATCGGCATCAACGACTACCCCGGCACGCAGAACGATCTCTCGGGCTGCGTCAATGATGCCAACGACTGGGCCGCCGAACTGGGTGACCGTGGCTTCACGGTATCAAAGATGATCGACGCTCAGGCCACCCACGCGGCGATGAGCGCGCTCATCGACAGCGTGATCCATAGCGCGGTCAAGGGCGACACACTGGTCATTACGTATTCAGGCCATGGCACCTGGGTTCCCGACAGTTCCGGCGATGAACCGGATGGCCGCGACGAAGGCCTCTGCCCGTATGACATCGCAACAGCCGGCCCGCTGCTCGACGACCAGATCCGCCGGATGTTTACCGCCCGTGCCGCCGGCGTTCGCCTCCTGCTCATTTCCGACAGTTGCCATTCCGGTTCGGTCACCCGTGGCAATGAAGAAGATCTTGACCCTGGACAGCCGCGCGCCCGCTTCATGCCCCTGGAGGCCTGGATGCCGAGCAACGAACTGCCCCACGCCAGCGCCCGCCCGCTCCATCTTCTCGGCGGAATCAAACGCAGTGGTGGCGACCTGCTGCTGTCCGGTTGCCTGGACACCCAGTATTCCTGGGACACCAGCTTCAAAGGGCGGCCCAACGGGGCGTTCACCTACTACGCGCTCAAGGCCCTGCGCGAGAGCCAACCGGCCAATTACGAGTCCTGGTTCAAGGCCATTCGAACGTACCTCCCCTCGACCAAGTTGCCGCAGGACCCGCAGATTCTTGGTTCAGCGACAGCACGCCGTTTCAAGATTTTTGACTGACAGCACCGCTCGGGAGTTCGACCATGAGCCACCCCGCCGCCCGAGCCCTGAAACTGAGCAGCACCGAAGTCAAATCCGGTGCGGGTCTGCCGCTCCCCGGCATCCTGAACGTCGCCACCCGTTCGGGCGTAAATGAAGTCGATCCGCTGCTGGCCGGCCTGGTGGTGGACACCGTCTATTCCCTGGGCGCGCCCAACCGGGGCGGACCGGCCGGCCAACCCCAAACACTGGCCGCGGTCGAGCCGGTACTGCTGGCCATGGAGACTGAAGACGGCACCACCCTGTTCATCCGTTCCGACACGCTGGCCGAAACCGTTGCCCGCCTGCAACCGGAAGCGGTGGTCGATGGCGAGGTCGATTTCGCGCGCTTCCATGATCCCAACGCCCGCGCACGCGGTATCGGCGAGGTGCTGTGGACGACGGCGACGGCTCTGCGCTTGCCGGCCGACGGCCTGATCGGCGAAGCCAGGAACCTGGCCCAGGACTGGGCAAGGGAAATACCGGGCGACCCGGTCGAGGCCAAGGCTTACGAATGGGGCTCCGTACTGTGCGCCAAGGCGCTGATGTGGACGATCGAATCCAGCCTGGCCGGGCGATCGGGCCTTTACCGCTGGCACGACAAGGTATTGGCCGGCAGCGACTACTGTGCGCCGGACGACCCGCGCCTGATCGACGCCGCCCAGGGCAAGTCCGTGCTGGTGCTGATCCACGGCACCGGCTCGTACACGGTGGGCGCCTTCTCCGACCTGCGCGAGGATGAAGCGACCTGGAGCCTGCTCCGGCAACGCTTCCCCGGCGGTATCTTCGGCTTCGAACACCGCACTTTTTCCGAGAGCCCGGTTGAAAACGCGCTGGCGCTGCTGAAGGCGCTGCCGCAGGGCGCCCAAGTCTCGCTGCTCACCCATTCGCGGGGCGGTCTGGTCGGCGATCTGCTGTGCCTGGGTCAAGTCGGCGATCAGGTCATCGACGCCTACCGCATCGACACCACAGAGGCCGAAGACCCGGCCGGGCTGGAGCGTACGGCTCAGGCCGAGCGCGGCCGGCTGGGTACGATTCGCGACACACTGGCGGCCGGGCACATCAGCGTGCAGCGCTACGTGCGGGTGGCCTGCCCGGCACGCGGTACGCGCTTCCTGTCGGAGAACCTTGACGTCGCGCTATCGGATTTTCTCAGCCTGCTGCAGTGGGGCGGCGGCGCCCTGGTCGGCGCAACGGCCTCCGCGCTCGGCGGCCCGGTGGCTGGCGAAGCCCTGGGCAAGGGCGCGTCGAGTTCGCTCGGCGTCGTCAAACGACTGGTGCTGGAAATCGCCGGCCGGCGCATCGATCCGCGGCTGGTGCCGGGCATTGCCGCGATGTGCACCGATTCGCCGCTGGCCGCCTTCCTCGCGCATCCCGACACGCACCGGCGCGACGGCATCGAAATGGCGGTCATCTCCGGCGATACCGAATTCGACGGCTTCGGTCTGTCCAGCCTGCGCTGCCGCATCGCCAACCTGTTCTGCGACTGGCGGCTGTTCGACCGCAACGACAACGACCTGGTGGTGGACACCGATTCGATGTACGCGGGTCTGGGGTTCCGCCCCGGCGCCAGCTACCTCTACGACCAGGACACCTCGGTCACGCATTTCCGCTATTTCCGCAATCCGCCCACCCGTGACGCCCTGCGCAACTGGCTGACGGACGATGATCCGCTCCGGCTACCCCAGTTCCGCCCGCTGACGGGCACCTCGAAAACGCCCTGGCGCGAGCGTGAGGCGCGTTTGGTCCAGCGTGGCGGATCAGGACGGGGAAGCAATGAGCGCCCGGTGGTAATCCTCATTCCCGGCATCATGGGTTCGCATCTCGAGATCGACCGCAGGACACCGGCTGAACCCGGTAGCGGCGAGCGAATCTGGTTCGACCCATCCAGCCTGGTGCTGGGCAAGCTGGCGCGCATTGCCGATCCGGAAGCAGTAAACGTGGCGGCCGACGACGTATTCGAGATGTTTTACGGCGACCTGGCCGACCATCTGGCGGCAAGCCACACGGTCATTCGCTGCCCGTACGACTGGCGGCAGCCGCTGGAGAAAGGCGCGGCGGCGCTCAACACCCGAATCGAGCAGGCGTCCCGGGACAATCCCGGCCAGCCCATCCGCCTGCTGGCGCACGGCATGGGCGGACTGGTGGCGCGTACCCTGATCAGGAATCACGGCGAGGCCTGGCAGAGCGTTCTCGATTCCGACGGCCGCCTGATCCTGCTCGGCACGCCCAACAACGGCACACACCTGCTGGTGCACACCCTGCTCGGCAAGACCGACTCGATGCGCATGCTGGAAAAGATGGATGCCGAGCACGACCTGCAGGACCTGTTGGACATCGTTTGCGGCTTCCCCGGAGCGTTGTCGCTGCTGCCGCGACCCGGTTTTGCCGATACCGGCAGCGCACCGCGCATCGCCAGTCATGAGTACTTCGCCGGCGCCACATGGAAGGAGCTCAAGGAAAAAAACACCGACCGCTGGTATGGCGAGCGCATCGGCGGTGTACCTCCCGAAAGGTGGCTGGCGCTTGGCAAAGGCTTTTGGGGAAACATCCTCCCGGGCAACGAAATTCCCAACCCCGAGCGGGTCTGCCAGGTTTTCGGCCAGAGCCACAAGACCCCGTGCGGCGTCCAGCGCAGCGCCGATGGCCGGCTCAAATTGCTGTTTACCTCGGATGGTGACGGTTCGGTGACCTGGGCTTCGGGTCGCCTGGATAACCTGGACGCGGATTCCCGCTGCTGGCTGATGCCGGTGGAGCATGGCGACCTGCTGGGCGACGAAGAGTACTTCCCGGCCATCGTCGACCTGCTGGAACGGGGAACCACCGAACGGCTGAACCGGCTGCCGCGACGACGTGGCGAAGAAGCGGGGACTTTCGTTCTGGACGCGCCGCCACCGGTGCTGGCCGGCGAGGACGAACTGGTGCGCGCCTTCATGGGCAGCGGCCCGCGTCGGCGCAAGAGTTCGCGCACCAAATCGACCCTCGGCGTGTCGGTGCGGGCCGGCGATCTGCGCTTTCTCGACCAGCCCGTCCTGTGCGGCCACTACATCGGCGACGCGATTTCCGGTGCCGAGGCGGCGCTCGACGAAATGCTCGACGGGGCTCTGGCCGAACGTGAACGGCTCAGCGTCTATGCCTCGGAAATTGGCAGCTCGGCCATCATCCTGCGACCATCCAGCGCCGAGGAAGGCGCCCGGGGAAGCCGGCTGGGGGCGGTGATCGTCGGCCTGGGCAAGTTCAACGGCCAGTTGAGCACCCGCCAGGTCACCGAGACCGTGCGCGGCGGCGTCGTGCGTTTCCTGCTGCAACTGCGCGATGCCCTGCAAGTCAGGCAGTATGCGGAGGTTCAGCTGTTCAGCCTGCTCATCGGGTGGAATTCCACGGCCAGCATCAGCGTCGCCGAATCGGTGGCGGCCGTTACGCGCGGAGTGCTGGAGGCCAATCACCAATTCAGCGACGCCCTGGGCAAATCGCGCGAGCACGGCGCCACGGTCTCGCAGCTCTGTTTCATCGAGCTGTACCGCAATGCCGCGATCTCCGCCGCGCATGCCGTGCTCGACCTGCCCGAAACCCTGGCCGACGAACTCAAGCGCCTGGGCGCACGCATCGCTCCGGCGGCAACGTTATCCGTCGGCGAGGGGACCAAGGATCAGTTGAACGTCGACGGCGACCTGGGCCATTGGTCGCGGCTCATCGTCACCGATGCCGATGCCACTGAAAACGATGGTTCACCCGCTGCGCCAACCGCCGCCGGCAAACCCGCAGGAGATTCCGCAACGCCCGCCGATGCCTCGCCGGCCGAATCGCGCTATTACCCCGAACGACTCAAATACGTTTTCCTGTCGCAGCGCGCACGCGCAGAAGCGGTGGTGCAACAGCGCCAGCCGGGGCTGATCGAGGCCATCATCCGCGACCAGCGGCGCAATCCGGCGTATGACGCCAAACTGGGGCAGACGCTGTTCCAGCTCATGGTGCCGCTCGACTACAAGGCCGTGGCACGGGAACAGTCGCGCCTGCTCCTGGTGCTCGACGGTTATACCGCCAACCTGCCGTGGGAACTGCTGCAGAGCGAGGGCGAACCGCTGGTGTTGAGCATGCCCATGGTGCGGCAGCTGACCACCCTGCACTACCGGCCGACGGTACGCACGGCCGATACCAACAGCGCGTGCATCATCGTCGCCCCGAGCACCGAAGGCTTCGACAAACGCTTTGGCGGCAGCCAGCAGCGCCTCGCCGATCTGCCGGCGGCCACCCGCGAAGGGCTGGCGGTCAGCGACAGCCTGCGCCGGGCCGGTTGGGGCGAGAACGACATCGCCCTCAGCCCGGCGGACAGGGAAGCGCTCGATATCTTCGCCACGCTTTATGCCCGCCCCTATCGCATCCTGATGATCGGCGCCCACGGCATTTTCGAGGCCCGAGGTGTGGACGGGCGCAGCTATTCCGGCGTCGTCCTTTCCGACGGTCTGCTGCTTACCGCCGTCGAGATCGATCTGATGGAGGTTGTGCCGGAGGTGGTGTTTCTGAGCTGTTGCCATCTGGGCAGTGTCAATAATCCGCACAGCCAGCCCAACAAACTGGCCTACAGCCTCGCGCGCAAGCTCATCGAAATGGGCGTGCGCTGTGTCGTGGCCGCCGGCTGGGCGGTGAACGATGACGCGGCGTGTACCTTTGCCAAGACCTTCTTCGCTGAACTCACCGAGGGCCGGGCTTTCGGCGACGCCATCTTCAAGGCGCGCCAGACGACCTTTGCACGCCATCCCGGAAGCAACACCTGGGGCGCCTACCAGGCGTATGGCGATCCGGGTTATCGCCTGCACGCGAACGGCAAGCCGAACGCGCGTCGCAAAAGCCCGCCTTACGTTGCGGTCGATGAACTGCTGGCCGCCGTGCACGGGCAGCGGGTCAGGAGCAAACGCAGCCGGAGCGATGCCGGACTGCCCACCTTTGCCGAGCAAGAACGGTGGGTGCAGCGGCAACTTGCCCGCTGCCCGCCCGAATGGGGCGAACGCCCCGACCTTCTGCAAGCCGTCGCCGAGTTTTATGCGGACTACGGCGGTGAGGGTTTTGCTGCCGCCCGCGAAGCCTACCAGCAGGCGGTGCAACGCGATGACACCTCAGGCCGTGTCGCCGTGCGCGCGATCGAGCAACTCGCCAACATGGAGGCTCGCCACGGAGGGATGCTGGCCGAACAGGGCCAATTCGACACGGCCATGCCCTTGATCGACAGCGCCCTCCGTCGCCTGAACGCCCTGGCCGATTCGGTGCGCGGCGAGAACACCAGCGCAATAAACCCCGAACGGGCTGCCATGCTGGGCAGCGCCTTCAAGCTGAAGGCCGCCACTCTTATGAAGATGGGCAAAAAATGGAAAACCATCGCGCCGTATCTGGAGCAGGCGGCGAAAGCCTACCGGTCCGGCGTTCACGGCAATCCGGCACTGAACCCGTACTGCACCCTCAACGCCCTGCCCCTGGCCTGGCTGGCGGACACCCTTAACCAGAGCCCGGAACTGTCGGCCTCCATCGCCCGGCAGTGCGGCGACCAAGCGCGCAAACGCTTCGCCAGCAGCAAGGATTTCTGGGATGCCGTGATGAGCGTTGATGCGGAGATGACCGCCTGGCTGCTGGGGAGCACGCTCGAAGAGGCCGGCCCTGAAACGCCGCCGGCATTGACGCCAATGCAGATTCTGCAAACGCGTTACGAGAATGCGGTCCAGTCGTTGCCCAAGAGCGCCCGCCAGTGGGATTCGGTGGTCAAGCAATGGCGATTGCTGGCCGATTTCATCCGTTGTTCCCGGCGCAAAGAAGCGGGCACGTTCGCCGAAGCGCTGTTCGCATTGGCCGATCACTTTGCCCCACGATCAAAGGAACCCAACCATGTCCAGCAAACTCATCGAACGCATTGATTCGCGCGGCCCCAAGAAGATCCTGAGCTGTGACGGAGGCGGCATTCTTGGCTTGATCAGCGTCGAGATTCTGGCGCGGCTTGAAGCGGATCTGCGCGTCAGGCTCAACACGCCCGATCTGGTGCTGGCCGACTGGTTCGACTTCGTCAGCGGCACCAGCACGGGCGCCATCATCGCCGCCTGCATTTCGACCGGGATGTCGATGGACCGGATTCGCGAGTTCTATGTCGGCAGCGGCGAGCAGATGTTCGACAAAGCCTCGGTGTTCAAGCGACTGCGCTACAACTACAACGACGAACCGCTGGCGCAAAAACTGCGCGACGAGCTTAACCGCGCCCTGGGTTACTCCTCGGTTGCGCCCCCGGCCACGCTTGGCGATGACGGGTTGCGCACGCTGCTGATGATGGTGCTGCGCAATCACACCACCGATTCGCCGTGGCCGGTAAGCAACAACCCCCGCGCCAAATATAACCAGCTGGAACGCCAGGACTGCAACCTCAAGCTGCCGCTGTGGCAACTGGTGCGTGCCAGCACTGCCGCACCGACCTTCTTCCCGCCAGAGGTCGTCACTTTTGCGCCGGGCACGCCCGAGGAATACCAGTTCATTTTTGTCGATGGCGGCGTAACGACCTACAACAACTCGGCCTTCCTCGCCTTCCAGATAGCCACCGGCGCGTCCTACCGGGTGAACTGGCCGACCGGCACCGACCGGCTACTGATCGTTTCGGTCGGTACCGGTAGCGCGGCAAAGGC
>JANNNT010000614.1:0-2312 GCA_031398685.1 Rhodocyclaceae bacterium
TCTACGATTACGACCTGCTCAATGTGCTGAAAGCACAGATGGTCGAGCAGTTCTATATTCCGGCAACAACCGAGGCACCGCCGATTCAGGAGGTCGCCGATTTTTGCGCCAAACACGGAATCATCCTCGCCTACGCCTATCTGGGCGACGTTGGCGACTCGGTCACCGGCGACAAGAAGCCCCAGAAGTTTGAAGACGATTTCCTTGAAGATGTATTCACGACCATCAGGCCGCTGGACTTCAAGGCCGTGACCTACATGGCCGGCCGCAACAGCAAAAAACAGTTGGATCGCCTGCGCGCGCTTTGCGTCGAAAACGAAATGTTCCAGATCAGCGGCGAAGACATCAACCAGCCGCGCCAGAAATTCATTTGCGAAGCCATGCGCAATCCGGAGTTTGCCAATCTGGTCGACGCCGCGTGGGCACTGATCGGCCATGAACTCAGCGCCACAAAAAACCTGGCGCAAGGCATGTTCTCGGAAGAGACGATGCGGCGAATGCCATCCCTGGACCAGCGCATCGAGTTTTTCAAGAGCTACGCGCTGAAAAACGCTGTCCAAACCCAATAATCACGACGCTGCAACATTTACATCAGGCTTTACTCACCCCCATGAACGAAATTGAAAATCTGATCGAAATTTCCCGTCACTACGGCGTCGATAGTCGCTTTGTTATTGCCGGTGGCGGCAACACGTCTTTCAAGAACACGGAAAAGCTGTGGGTCAAGGCCAGCGGTTCGTCTCTGGCGACGATCACCGAGGATGGATTTGCCGTCCTGGACCGGGATAAGCTGAGCGTCCTTTCGCTGCGCACCTACAGCGCCGACAGCGCCGAGCGTGAGGAACAGGTCAAGAACGATCTGGCGAACGCCTGCATCAGCACGGGCAAGCGGCCGTCGGTCGAAACGTCGATGCACAACGCCATCGGCTTCAGCTATGTCGTGCATCTGCACCCGACCCTGGTCAACGGCCTGATGTGCTCGACCAACGCCGAAAGCGATTTGCGCCGGCTGTTCGGTGAAAAGGCGCTGTACATTCCCTACACCGACCCGGGCTATGTGCTGTTCAAGGTGGTTGAGGATTCCATCACGGCTCACCGGAAATCGTTTGGCGAAGAGCCGGCGGTGATCTGGTTGCAGAATCACGGGATCTTTGTCGCGGCCGATTCGATCGACGAAATCAAGTCCATTTATGCGGCGACCATCGAAACCCTCGACCGCGCAATAAAGAACCCCTTGCCAACCGACGCATGCGCAAGCTCGTCGAGCATCGAACAGACAATCCCCGGCTTGCGCATGATCCTCTCGACCTCGGGACTGAAGACGCTGAAGGTGCGCACCAATTCCCTGATCGGGTTTTTCGCCGATCATGAAGCGAATCAGGCCAGGATCGCGCGGCCATTCACGCCGGACGCGATTGTCTATTGCAAGTCGAACGTCGTCTTCTTCAACGACACCGACCCGGAAGGCATTCTGGCGCACGCGACAAAGGAGATTCCAGCCTTCTTCGACCAGCACGGCTATCTGCCCAAGGTGATCGTGATCAAGGGCATCGGTCTGGTCGCCGTGGGCGACAATGCCGCGCAATGCGACATCATCCTCGACGTCTTCGAGGATGCGATGAAAATCGCCTTCCTGGCCGGTTCCTTCGGTGGTGAACACCCGATGACGCAGGCGCAGATCGACTTCATCGACAACTGGGAAGTGGAAAACTATCGCCGTGCCGTCGCTGCGGGTGGATCGCGCGGACGGGCGGAAAACCGGACAATCATCGTCACCGGCGCGGCACAGGGCTTTGGCGAAGGCATCGCGCGCTGCCTGCTGCTGGAGGGCGCCAACATTGTCGTCGCCGACATGAACGAAGCCGTTGGCCAGGAGACGGAAAAACGGCTCAACGCGCTGGCCAAAAGCAATCGCGTCATCTTCGCAAAAACGGACGTCAGCGATATCGCCAGCCTGGAACACATGGTGCATCGAACCATTTGCGAGTTTGGTGCGATCGACTGCTTCATCAGCAATGCCGGCGTTTTGCGCGCCGGCGGGCTGGACGACATGAGCATCGAAAACTTCGATTTCGTCACCAAGATCAACTACAGCGCCTACTTCTATTGCACCAAGGTCGTCAGCCCGGTGATGAAGCTGCAAACGCGCTTCATTTCTCACCACTCCGACTATTTTGCCGACATCATCCAGATCAACTCCAAATCCGGCCTGCGCGGCAGCAAGGCGAACTTCGCCTACGCCGGCGGCAAGTTTGGCGGGGTCGGCCTGACACAGTCCTTCGCGCTCGAACTGGCGCCCTTCCGCATTAAGG
>JANNNT010000640.1:0-5499 GCA_031398685.1 Rhodocyclaceae bacterium
CGGGTCAATCGTCAGCGGTGGGATTCAGGCGGGAGCTTCTGTGGCCGGGGGGGTCTCCACGGCCGCGACCGTGGGTGCCGTGACGGCTGGAACCGGCATGGCGACATCCGACAATGACGACGGACAGCTGAGTTACTTCGTGGATTCCCTGTTTCGGAAGGAGGCGAGTGCCGCCTCTTTAGCAGTTCCTGCTGAAACCGGCGCGGGCACGGCTCAGCAACCAGGCGTTGCCCCCCCAGACGCCGCTACTGGCAACAATGACAGAACCTCGTCCGAAGTCGCCCGCATATTCATGACTACGCTGCGCACGGGATCACTGCCAGCGGAAGACGTTCGCTATGTCGGACAGCTGGTCGCCGAGCGCACCGGTGTGCCGCAGCAGGAGGCTGAGAAGCGAGTGAATGATACCTATGCTCGCGCCCAGGCAAAGCTGCGCGATACGGAAACTGCGGTGAGAGACGCCGCGGACAAAGCGCGCAAGGCTTCGGCATATACGGCACTTTGGCTCTTCATCTCGCTGCTCATCGGAGCATTTGTCGCCAGCCTGGCGGCGACTTACGGCGGGCGTCATCGTGATGACTGAGCACCCATCCATTAATTCACCCCGGAGACAGCAATGCGTTCATTACTTCTGTTCTTTCTAGGTATCCCCATCCCGATCATCATCCTGATTGCGTTATTCGTAAATTAGACACAGACAACATTCATTGAACCCGTAACGGAGAAGACATCATGCCAAATGCAATGAAAAACCTATCGACAGCCGGCAAGGCGCCCAAAGCCAAAGACGCAACAGCGCTGCTGCGCGCTGATCACAAACTGGTTAGCAGCCTGTTTTCCGACTTTGAGAAAACGCAATCGGCGGCCAAGAAGAAGCAGCTCGTTGCCCAGATCTGCTCCGAACTTAGTGTCCATGCCCAACTCGAAGAAGAGATTTTTTACCCGGCGGTCAAACTGGCTCTGAAAGACAAGGAACTGGTTCCCGAAGCAACAGTGGAGCACGCCAGCTTGAAAGCACTCATCGCTCAGGTCGAGGGCATTGAGCCCGATGGCGAGATGTATGACGCCAAGATCAAGGTACTGTCCGAGTACGTGGCACACCACGTCAAGGAAGAACAAAACGAGATATTCCCGAAGGCCAAGGCGGCCCACGTGGATATGTTAGAACTGGGAGCCCGAATGGTAGAGCGCAAGGCACAACTGCAAGCCCAGCGAATGTAGCCCTTGCCTCGGCCACCGTACGCGTACGGTTAGCAAGGTCACCGGAAGTAAACCAACAACGGGGTTTCTGCCTCCGGCTTGACCATTCCGAACGGGAGTAAGCACGCCTCGGTCGAGATCGATCCAGGCGCCCGCCGGACGTTATTTGGAATCCCACTATCACACGAAGGAACCACCACTATGGCAACCGGCAAGAAATCAAGCCACGATCCTCGATCCACAGTCAAATCCCGGCGGGCTGAGCCGTCGCCGGGTTCCGGTAAAGTTCCTGATGCCGCACTGCGCACCAACGACGTGATGGCAGAGCAGGGACGTGCAGCCAATGGCCTGGCGGCCGCCATTCCGTTCAACGCGCTGAAGGACTATGAGTACGGCCACGACAATGCGCTTTCGCCCCCGCCGGGTGCGGTGGTGGAACCCGCCACCGAGGCCTTGACTGCAAGTACGCAGTCTGAAACAAACGCCACGACCAAAACGGGTGGCTCGGCAATCCCGGGCGCGAATGCGACGATTGGCCCGCTCGACCGGGTTCGGGTGGACGGGAGTGGGCAGGCGTTGACGACCAATCAAGGCGTGCGCATCGCCGATAACCAGAATTCCCTGAAAGCCGGCTTGCGTGGACCGACGCTGCTTGAAGATTTTATCCTGCGGGAAAAGATCACGCAGTTCGATCACGAACGGATACCTGAGCGCATCGTGCATGCGCGTGGGTCAGGAGCGCATGGATTTTTCGAGGCCTATGATGCGCTGACCGAGTACACGCGCGCCGCGCCCTTTGCCGAAGCGGGAAAGATCACGCCGGTGTTCGTTCGTTTTTCCACGGTTGCGGGAGAACGGGGTTCCAAGGACACGGCACGCGATGTGCGCGGTTTTGCGGTCAAGTTCTATACCGATGAAGGCAACTGGGATCTGGTGGGCAATAACATGCCGGTGTTTTTCATCCAGGACGCCATGAAGTTTCCCGATCTGGTGCACGCCGTGAAGCCGGAACCGCATCACGGAATGCCCCAGGCCGCCTCTGCCCATGACACCTTCTGGGATTTCGTTTCCTTGATGCCCGAATCGACGCACATGCTGATGTGGGTCATGTCGGACCGGGCCATTCCGCGCAGCTTGCGGATGATGCAGGGGTTTGGCGTGCACACCTTCCGGCTGATCAACGCCGTGGGCGAGTCCGTCTTTTGCAAGTTCCACTGGAAGCCGCTTTTTGGCACGCATTCACTGGTGTGGGATGAAGCCGTAAAAATCTCCGGCGCGGATCCGGATTTCCACCGGCGGGATTTGTGGGAAGCCATCGAGTCGGGAGATTTCCCGGAATGGGAGCTCGGGTTGCAGATCTTTACCGAGGAGCAAAGCAACGGATTCAGCTTTGATGTCCTTGATGCCACGAAACTCATTCCCGAAGAGCTGGTACCGGTTTTTCCGGTCGGGCGCATGGTTCTCAACCGCAATCCGGATAACTTTTTTGCCGAGACTGAGCAGGTGGCGTTTTGCGCCGCGCATGTCATCCCCGGAATCGACTTCAGCAATGATCCACTGCTTGCCGGCCGCATCCACTCGTACGTGGATACGCAGATTACCCGCCTCGGCGGCCCGAATTTCCAGGAGATTCCCATTAACTCGCCGGTGGCCACGGTGCACAATAATCAGCGAGACGGCATGCACCGTCAGGCACTGCACCGGGGGCGCGTTGCGTATGAGCCGAACTCCCTGGCCGGGGGTTGCCCCTTCCAGGCCGGGACACCTGGTTTCGTATCCTTCCCGGAGCCGGTGTTCGAAGACAAGGTTCGCGGCAAGCCCGAAAAATTCGCTGAACACTACGCGCAGGCGACCTTGTTCTTCAATAGCCAGAGTGACGTGGAAAAGGCGCACATCATTGCCGCGTTCCGTTTCGAACTGAGCAAAGTGTCGGTTCCGGCCATACGCGAACGGATGGTGGCTTCACTGGTAAATGTGTCGACCGAACTCGCATCGGGAGTCGCCGCAGGGTTGGGAATGGAACTACCGCAGGCACTGCCTAATGTGCATATCAATCCACCCACACCGGAAGTGGAGGTTTCTCCGGCGTTGTCTTTAATGGCGTTGCCGGGCGAAGGCGGGATTCGCACACGGCAGATCGCGATGGTGGTCGCCGATGGCGTTCACCATGCGTCATTGGCTGCCGTTCTGGCGGCGTTGGAGGCCGGCGGCGCGGTGGGGCATTTTGTTGGCACCCGCATCGGAAAATTCGTTACCGACATGGGGACGAAAATCGAAGCAAACAAATCAATGGAAAATTCCCCCTCGGTGTTGTTCGATGCACTCGTCCTGCCCGACGGGGCCAACGCTATCGCCACATTGGCACTCGACGGCCACACCATGGAGTATCTCAAGGACCAGTTTCGCCATTGCAAAACTATTCTCGCCCTGGGTGCTTCACAGCAGTTGCTTGAAATGGCCGGTATCCTGAGTTCAACAATCAAAGACAGCGGGATACTATTATCAAGTGGCGATACGGTTGAAGACGTGGTGCCTGGGTTTATCGCCGCCATCGCCGCGCACCGCCACCCCTCCCGCGATAGTGATCCACCCATAGTCTAGGCCGGTGACGGCAGGCCTGTCTTGACCTATAAATTGATGCGTATTGATGCGTATACCTGCCGTGCGAGGGCCGTTCTCACCAGCCCGTATGCGGGCTTGTGAGAACCCGTGGGTTCTCGTTGACCGCTAGCCGCGCGCTCCGCGATTACGCTTCAAACATCGTTGGCCACACCCTGAAGCAGATCGCGACGACTAAAACTCGTTGCCATGAACCTTCGAATGCAAACACAACTCTCACGCGGGTATAGACGTTGTCTGCGTCTCGGCACAACCAGGGGTGGTTAGCTTGAATCCCCGTGTGGCACGAAAATAGAAGGCGCTCCAAACGGGTGATCCCGGCTCACTTCCATCCAGGTGACACAATGAAACTAGCTCAATTTATCCGCGACCATATCGAAGAAATCCTCATCGACTGGGATTCATTTGCGCAAACACTTCGTCCGGCTGCAACGGAACTGTCAATCGCGGAACTGCGTGACCATGGAAAGCAGATTTTGCAAGAAATCGCGCGGGATATCGGGACTGACCAAAGCGCCGCACAGCAATCCGAAAAGGCGCAGGTTAATTCGCCCGAAGAGATTGACACCGACACGGCCGCCGCCTCACATGGCGAGGCACGACACGACAGCGGTTTTACGCTGCTCCAGCTTACGGCGGAGTATCGTGCCTTGAGAGCAAGCGTTCTTCGACTGTGGATGCCACGCATCACCAAGATTACAGCGCGGACTACAAACGAGATGGTTCGCTTTAACGAAGCCATAGACCAAGCGCTGGCGGAATCAGCGTGCATGTTTTCGGAGAAAAATGCGCAAGTACGGGACACCTTCCTGGCCATTCTTGGGCACGATTTGAGAAATCCCCTGGCGACGATGTCGTTGGCCGGAGATTACCTCACCAGACCCGAGGTCGGAACGGACAGTACGCAGCAAATGGGTGCCCGCGTTAAAAGAAGTGCGGCGACCATGACGACGATGGTGGGCGACTTGCTGGAATATGCCAGAACCCAGCTCGGCGGCAAATTGCCAATCACGCCGCATCTCGCCGATATCAAGGAAATTTGCCTGGCGGCTCTGGCTGACGCCAAAGCGGCGCACCCTAAATGCACTTTCGAACTGGAGTCTTTCGGCGAACTCCTCGACGATTTTGATAGCGCTCGTTTGCAGCAAGTGTTTTCGAACTTGCTGAATAATGCCGCCCAATATCGATCAAATAATTCTCCCGTTACCCTTATCGCGCGCGGTGAACCGGAGGCGATAATGGTGCAAGTCAATAATTTTGGTCCCGTTATTCCTGTGGAATCGATCGAAGATATTTTCAATCCCTTGGTTCAACTTCATGGCGAAGCCGGACCTTCAACAAACGTGGGCTTGGGCCTGTTTATCGCGCGTGAAATCACTGTAGCGCATGGTGGAACTATAGCGGTGGAATCGAACGCAAGTTCCGGAACCACATTTACCGTCAGATTTCCGCGAACGCATGCGCTGTAAACTCGGCAGACGGCGCCCCCAGAATCGTCTCCGCCCGACTCACACCCATGGGTTACAAACGACTGTGGCGAACAATCTACAGTAATTTTTTCAACTTGCGTGACACTTACCTGAGTGCGCCCAGTGTTGGAGAAAGCAGGGCCGCGCGGTGCCGAGTGCTGTCACCTTCGTCTAGGCCGCCGTCTTTCCTCTCGCCCTCGTCGTAGATGCG
>JANNNT010000685.1:0-2369 GCA_031398685.1 Rhodocyclaceae bacterium
GACTCGTTGAAAAAAACACGATTGTTGGCGTTACAGAATCGTCTTTGAGGCAATAAAAATATATTTTGTATTGTGTTATTGAAAACAAAAGCGCTTTGGAGTAAATTACAAAGCGCTTTTGATTCATATGCAAACCGTTAAAAATAAATATTCCCTTCATTTTTAGTATGGAAATCCGTTCAACGCCAGAAATGGCGGAGCAATCAAATAGGAGATACGAAATGCACGCGAACATCAAACAACTCGTCAAGCTTCTGGCTGTCAGTTCGGCATTGGTCAGCGGCGGGGCAATCGCCCAGGCGTCGGTATCGGTATGGGTTCACGCGGGGCCAGGACCTGAGCGTGATGTTTATGTTGCTTCAGTAAAAGCCTTCAACGACTCGCAGAAAGAAGTCAAGGTTGATCTGGTTGCGCTGCCCGAAGGGAGCTACAGCGACCAGGTGAACGCCGCCGCGCTGTCCAAGAAACTTCCGTGCATCCTCGATTTCGATGGTCCCAATGTGTACAACTACGCATGGACCAAGAAAATCATCGCCCTGAATGATTTCGCTGAACTCAATGCCATCAAGGCCGATCTGTTGCCTTCTCTCTTGCGCCAGGGAACGTTCAATAACAAGTTGTTCAGTTTGGGCCAGTTTGACTCCGGCCTCGCGATCTGGGGCAACAAGAAGCTGCTGACTCAAGCGGGTGTGCGCATCCCCTCCAAAGTGAGCGAAGCCTGGACGCTTGCAGAGTTTGAAGATGCCATGAAGAAGTTGAAGAGCGCCGGCGTTGCCTTCCCGCTCGACATGAAGTTCAACTACGGCGTCGGTGAATGGTTTACCTATGGCTTCTCGCCGATCGTCCAGAGTTTTGGCGGCGATCTGATCGATCGCAAGGACTTCAAGAGCGCCAAGGGTGTCATCAATGGCCCGGACTCCATCAAGGCGCTCACCACGCTGCAGGGTTGGGTCAAAGCGGGTTATGTGAATGCCGCAACCAAGGACGACTCTGACTTCGTCAAGGGCAAGTCTGCGCTGTCCTATGTGGGGCACTGGACCTTTGGCGATTACAAGAAGGCTTTGGGCGACGATCTGGTGCTGATCCCGATGCCGAGTTTCGGCAAGAAAGCGGTTACTGGCGCCGGTTCCTGGAACTTCGGCATCTCTGCCGATTGCAAGGATCCGAAGGCGGCGGCCAAGGTTCTGGGCTACTTCATGTCATCGGCTGAAATCGCCCGCGTAACCGACACCAACGGTGCCATACCCGGAACCTTCGCGGCGATGAATGCCAACAAGAACTTCGCCAAGGGTGGCGCGCTCGAAATCTACGCCCAGCAAGCTGCCGAGAAGGTTTCCCTGGTTCGCCCTGAAACACCGGCCTACCCGATGATCACCACCGCGTTCGCCGAAGCCATCAACAACATCGTTGCCGGTGCTGACGTGAAGTCGGAGCTCGACAAGGCGGCCAAGAAGATCGATCAGAACATCGAGGATAACAAGGGCTATCCCGTCAAGTGAGGCATCTCCGCTTGCACAGGTAGGGCGCAACCCGCCGGCTTCGACAGGATCTTCGGTCGGCGGGTAGCGATGTGGCCGATCGCGCCACAGCGCCGTATTGATGAAAAGTGGCGTTTGAGCCAATTAACCGATTCAATTTCAGGCACGGGAGGCACTCAACATGAGCACCGCAGCTACCCAAGTCCTCGTGGGCATACCGAGCAAGCGCTCGGCCCCCATCAAGGGGCGCTTCACCCCATGGCTTTTTGCAGCACCGGGACTTCTCCTTCTCCTCATTTTTCTGGTGCTGCCCTTTGTTCTGGCGCTGGTTTTATCGTTCACGGATCAACGCCTGGTCACGAATGAAGAACTCGGCACCGATTTCGTCGCCCTGCGCAACTACGTCCGCCTGTTTGAAGATGATTCCTTCTGGGCGGCACTGCGCAACAATTTTTATTTCGTCGCGGTCGTTACTCCGCTGCAATCGGCTCTCGCGCTTCTGCTCGCCTTGCTGGTGAATCAGAAGCTCGCCGGAGCGCGTATCTTCCGCACCATCTATTTCATGCCCGTGGCCACGACGATGGCCGTCGTGGCGGTGATCTGGTCGCTGCTCTATGCTCCCGATCAGGGCGTGATCAACCGCTTCGTCAGCCTGATTACCTTCGGGGCGGTTGGCCCGCAGGATTGGCTGCGCGACCCGAGTCTGGTAATGCCGGCCGTTATGCTGCTGTCGATTTGGCAGGGTGTGGGCTTCCAGATGCTGGTGTTCCTGGCCGGGCTGCAGTCGATTCCGCTAGATCTATATGAGGCGGCGAAACTCGACGGGGCGACCGTGAAACAACAGTTCCTGTACATCACGCTGCCGATGTTGAAAAACACCACGATCTTTGT
>JANNNT010000707.1:0-6870 GCA_031398685.1 Rhodocyclaceae bacterium
GGATGATTGGGCGCGATAATCAGCGACGGTTCATCACGCAGGGCGTCCAGCGCCTCCAGGTCAAAGCTGATGCAGCGCGACAGGCTGAGGCTGGCAAGGTAAAGCCGAAACGCCGCCATGATGACGTAGCGTCCGAGCGCCCGGCCCTGGCGCTCGGACAGAAGCGGGTAAATAAGCAACGCAATCGGCGTCCACCCCAGGCACAACAGCCCCAACCACAACAGACCCAGATAGATCACCAGATATTCATAGCCGGCCAGCAATAGCCGCCTTGCAGCACGCATGATCAGGCCTCCACCCAGGGATGCGAAGCCGAGGCTTCGATTTCCAGCAACAGATCCTGGCGGCACACATCGGCCAGCAGATAGACGGCCTTGAGCGCGTCTCCGACGCAGTGCGCCAGTTCAGCGCGAATCAGCTCAAGATCAGCCAGATGGCGCACATAGACCCTGTAATTCAGGCTGGACAGCGCGAAGTGCTGGCGCGCCGAACGATTGGCCTCGGCCAGCACAGCCTCGATATTGACCATGGTTTCGCGCGTTTGCGCGACGACGTCGTTGAGGTGCAGGGTTGCGTGGCCGACGATGCTGGCGGTACCGGATACAAACAACACCTCGTCTTTCCCGAGGCGCGCCAGGTTGGCGCGCGAGAAGGTCGGGCTACGTAGCCCATATTCCGGGGGGTATTGGTAGGCACTGACCTGGCGAGGGTTTTCGATGCATAACGGCGCCACGCGTCCGGCCAGAAAAGCAATGCTCAACGGCCCCTGAACCGAACCCAGCGCACACGCAGCGGGGACATTCCCCCCCACATCGCGTCCGTGTGCAAGGAAAGCGTCCTGCCGTCCCTGGTTAAACTGGCGGTAGCGTTCCAGCCCGAAACTGTGGGTATTGATGTTCGCGATAAAATTCCAGAAACGAAACAGATACGGGTAGCGTAGCGTGTCGAGCAGCGCAAACACCTGGCGATAAGCCGATTCAGTAGCCTGCTGCAGCGGCGTTTTTCCAGCATCGCTCTCAAACAGTGTTTCAGGCAGTTCAATCACGCCAAACAACACACCATCGTCATGGCGATAGTGGATGGCACCGCACTGACCTTGGGTCAATGGTCCACTGCCGTGCCAGACTTCGCAAAGCGAATCGCCGGTATCCAGTCGCCGCATGGGAACGCATATACAGGGCAACTCGATGTCAGCTTGCATCTGACTCTCGGCAGCATGCGCAGAAAAACAGAGGGCACCCAGCACGCTATTTTTCCACTGTGCCGGTTGTTTCAAAACCGCTGCAATGGACAGGTTGTTGCCATGCGGGGAGGATAAGGTGTCGCGCATCAGGTCATCGCCATGCAAAAATCATTCACCAACTGTGATGCTGTGTTTGCACATTCGCCACACCTGCACTACGTGCCTGAAATTTTGCATGATCGTTTGACCAACCGCTCAATTAGCCGAAAAAACGACTTCAAACCAGAACACATCGTGTGAAAAATTTAAAAACTAGCAGGAAGCAGCGAATCTGTAATGTGAAAGAAATGGTTCTGCATTTTTATTCGCAAAGTCACTCGGGAGGTACGCTCAGCCAGAATCAAGAGAGTCGGATGCAGCAGAGAGGTTCATCCCTTGAATCGGACTGTTGTTCATTTCCTGGAATTGTATCGCATCACACAGTTTGCTCCGGCCATAATTCCCTCAATATTCGAACAACTCGGACTGAAACCAACACGCCGGTGAAGGAAGGCGCACCATGCGAGCAAGCCGTCAACAACACCCGCTTGTTCGGGCCTGAATCCCCGGCGCGTACGCGCGGCTCACCCAGTCGGGGCCTTTTTCGGCAATCGTCTCGGAGCTGAGAGTGTCAAACAAGGTCGGTTCAATGGCGTGACGCATGACCTCGGCGCGCGCCACGCCGGGTTCGGCGGGGAACATCCACATCGAGGTCTGCAGCGCTTCCTGCACGGCGGGAGATCGCATGAATTCGATGAAGCGTGCGGCGGCCTCACGCTGTCCGCCACCTTTGATCGGCGCGATGCCCTCGACCTGACGGAACACTCCGCCCTTGAGGAAGACGATGCCTGTCGGCGGTTCGGTAATTTTTTCCTTACTGTAAAACACTTCGGCCGCTGGGCTGGTGGCGTAACCCACGATCAACGGGCGGGTGCCGCCATTGCGGGAAAACTCGGTGAAATAGGCCTCGCCCCAGCTCTTGGCCACTTTCACGCCGTTGGCGCGCATGCGGGCTCACCAGTCAAACGCCGCCGTCTCGCCCAGTCCCGCGATGATGGCCAGCATGAAGGCATGGCCGGGGCTGGAGGTGGCCGGATTCTGTACAACCAGCAGATTGCGGTACTGGGGCTGCGCGAGTTCTTCAAGCGTTTTGGGCAAGGCCAGACCAGATTTTGCAAACGCCGCCTTGTCGTAGTTCAGGGTGACAAAACTATAGTCCACGGCCACGACACCGTTACCCACCGGAGCCACAGCCGCGCGCTGCTACACTGCGCCGGTGTAAGCCTCAATCTTGACCTGTGCACCTCGGTCAAATTTCCGCATCCATTTTCCTGAATTACTGCGTTTTGAATCGACGGCTGGCTGGCGAAAAAAAACCTCTGCCGGTTCTAATGGCAGAGGTTTGCGGAGAACTACGAACTGATCGCGTGGCGGCCAGGTTCGTCAGAGGAAGGACGGAAACGGCATATCCGTGTCTTTGGTAAAGACGTCCTCAAAGCCACGGTAGAAGTGGAACTCCATGTCGTCCTTGTTATCCGGGAAGACGAACTTGCCGCCGACTTGCCAGATGTAAGGCTTGAACTTGTACCTCAAGCGATCCTTTTTCATGTTCCACAACATGGTGATTTCCATCGGATCGGCCATAAAGTTGGACCAGATGTCGTGGTGGAAGGGGATGATCACTTTGGTGTTTAGTGCTTCGGCCATGCGCAGGACATCCGACGAGGTCAGCTTGTCGGTAATACCGCGCGGGTTCTCGCCGTAGGAGGCCAACGCCACGTCTACTACGTGCTCGTTGCCGTGCTTGGCGTAGCCGTTGGCGTAGTGCGAATCGCCGCTGTGGTAGAGGTTGCCTCCGGGCGTTTTTACCAGGTAGTTGACGGCGACTTCGTCCATGTCGATCGGCATCTTGTCCTTGGCGATTTCTTCCTTGGGCAGGGTGATCATCATGGTGCGGTCAAAGGATTCGAGCACAACGAGTTCGATGTCGCCAATTTTTACAACGTCGCCCGGCTTGACCTGGATGATTCGCTCGGCCGGAACGCCCCACTTCTTCCACACGTCGGCGCTAGACTTCGGGCCGATGAATGGCACCTTGGCGTCGCAGTTCTTGAGCACGGCGGCGGCGACATTGATGTCGATGTGATCGTTGTGGGTGTGCGTGGACACCACGGCGTCAATTTGTTTGATGGCGAACGGGTCGATCACGAAAGGCGAGACGCGCAGGTTGGGTTGCAGCGCGACGCAGCCGCTCATGCGCGCCATCTGGTGATGCGGGTCCATCAACGGGTTTTTCATCGAGCGCTTGCCGGTGCCACACCAGAGGTCGATGCAGATGTTGGTGTTGCCTTCGGTCTTGACCCAGATGCCGGTGCAGGCCAGCCACCACATGGCGAAAGTGCCGGGCTTGACCACTTCGCGCTCGATTTCTTCATTGAGCCAGGTACCCCACTGCGGGAAGGTGCTCAAAACCCATGACTCCTTGGTGATCTCATCCACTTTTGCCACGTCGTTCTCCTGTCAAATGTTCAAACAAACTCAATACTCACAATAACGCGCAACATGATCTTTTACAGCGATCATTTTGTAATAATATTATCGACAAAACAAATTTACAAGATCAGTTTGATTCATTTCTAGTATTTTCAAGTCACTGCCCTGCTTTACAAGCGCCATACCCAGTTCTAGCTAACTAACAAAATACAGGGCGGCTTCGGCTTTTTCCCGGTTGGCGGCAACAATGATGTCCCGCTTCTCTTCATGCAAAACATGGATATTGCTTGGGCCGACGCCTTCTTCGATCACTTCGGCCTTGAGCTCAAGCGGGGCAGTGCTGCTGGCATGCACATAGAACAACTGCTGCTTCCCGCGACGGCAACCGCCGATGAAGGCAGGCGTTCCGGCCAGCGTCGTTCCCACCACAACATGATAGAACTCGCTTACCTCGGGATGTTCGAATACCTTTTTGAAGATGCCATCAACCTTCTTGTAAATTCTGAAATAGGATCCATGAAAGGGTTCTATGGTGGCAAATTCAAGTTCGCCGTCACCATCAATGTCCACTGCAGAGATATCGCTGATCGGCCAATCCATGAACTGCTTGACACTCCATTCAGCGCCCGGAGTTTGCGGCGGCGTTACCTCGAAAGCGCCCTGCTCGCAGGTCACCAGCCCGCACATTTCTCCGTTGCGGGTGAGCCGGCTGTAGCCGTGGTTTTTGGTCAGCCCGTCCTTCAGCACCTGCACGCTGAGCGGTCCGGCACCCGTAAATTCACCGACCCAGATTTTCCCTGGATTTGACCAGTCTTCCTTCGAATCCTTGGTGGTAGCCAGCGTGCAACCGATAAAATAGTGGCGGCCGCCCACGGTCAGCAGGTCAAAGCGGTGGATATAGGGCAAATGCAATACATCAGTCACTTCATATCCACCCGAACTCAGGGGGCGAACATGAACAACCTTGGCCTCTTCCCACTGGAACATCTTGAAAAACTTCTGGACCGCCAGAAACTCGCCATTGGTACCGGGAAGGGGGGCAATCGACATGGTTCCGCCCGGGCCTTCCCATACACTATGCGACGCACTGTAATCCGGGCCGGCCCATGCCAGACAGGGTCCTTCACCCTCCGTAGCCAGCATGATCCGGGTTTGCCCATCAACAACAATGCTGTTGGCTGAATAGCAACGGTTCAACTCTGTCAGAAGTTGTTTTTCGATTTTCATTGGCCGTCCTTGAATATCAAAATGACTGTTGTAGAGAACTTTGAAGGGATTTTATATCATTATGGTCGAACTGTAAAGCGCGTAACGATCAAAAAGATCGTTACGCGTTCGTGCATTTTGACTGCATCGGAATTACAATGAAACGCTCAAAATGCTCGTTACGAGGGAGAGGCATGAAGGGAATCATTACCGTCGATATCGGAACGACCAGCATGAGAGCCATTCTCTATGACACCGATGCACGTGTTATCCACGTGGATCAGAGAGAGAACATGCCGGAGTTTTTCAGCGACGGAAGGGTCGAACAGGATCCGGCGGCATGGCAATCCGTTTTGTGCGCGGTATTGAACGGCTGCGCCAAAGCGGCCGGGAGCAAGGGAATCGAACCGCTTTGCGTGTCCGTGACGGCGCAGCGATCATCGGTCATCGCGGTCGATCAATGCGGCACCCCACTGCATCCGGCAATCATGTGGCAGGATAGGCGCACCGCAGCGCTGGCGCTGGCGATGGAAGCACACAACCCGCTGGTGTACGGGAAAACCGGCCTCAAGATATCCCCGGTTTTTTCCGCGCTCAAGATGACCTGGTTGCGCCGGAACCGCCCCGATATCTGGGCGAAAACCCACAAGATGATCGGCATCCAGGACTGGGTGATCTATTTGATGACCGGCCGCTTCGTCACCGATCAGACCTTCGGCAGCCGGACCAATCTGCTCGATCTGAAAACACGGTGCTGGGATCCTGAACTGCTGTCGCTGTTCGAGGTCGAGCCACGAATGCTGTGTGATCTGGTGGCACCGGGATCAATTGTCGGCGGACTGACGCCGGACTTGGCCAGAGCCACCGGGTTGACGGCCGGATTGCCGGTTGTTTCCGCCGGCGGCGATCAGCAGTGCGCGGCACTGGGACTGGGGCTCTTTTCGGGCGAACGCGCGGTTTCCAATACCGGCACCGGTTCCTACCTCATCGGCCATACTGACCACCCGGCACTCGATGAAGGCATGCGACTGGCCTGCAATGTGTCCGCCGTGCCCGACGCCTATATTGTCGAGGCCGCTGTACTGACTTCGGGGACGATTTACCGCTGGTTCACCGAGTCCATTTTCAAACCGGGAGACGCCGAGGGCAAATCCTTTGAAGCTGTCAATGCCGAAGCGGAATGTGTTCCGCCTGGCGCGAATGGTCTCCTGCTCTTACCGCACTTCAAGGGCAGCGGCGCGCCATACTGGGACCCGGAGGCCAAAGGCGTGTTTTTCAACCTGACGCTGAGCAGCACGCGCGGTGAAATGGCGCGAGCCATTCTCGAAGGCATTGCCGTCGAGATGAAAGGTAGCCTGGAACTGGTGGAAGCCCTGTGCGGCCCGGTTGGCTCGGTCAGTGTTTCCGGCGGCATGACCAAATCGGATCTCTTCAACCAGATCCAAAGCGACATCTTCGAGCGCCCCATCGTCCGCTTCAGGAACAACGAAGCAACGTCCCTTGGTGCCTGGATCGCCGGAGCCGTTGCCACGGGGGTTGAAACGAGCTACTCCGGCGCCTTCGCCCGAGTTGGCGACGTGGGTTCTGCGCTGACCTATCAACCCGATCACGCCAACCACGAGACCTATACCCTTCAATGCCAGCGCTCGCGAGCGCTCTATCGGGTGCTGGCGGCCCCGGAAATCCGTGAACTTTTCAAATGAGGAAAACCAGATGAAAGAAATCGGCAAGAACCCGACCATGACGGTCTCCAACTACCGCCATAAAAAAATTCTGGAAATGCTGTACCAGCGTCAATCCGTTTCCGCAGACGAATTGGCCACCGAATTCGGCGTTTCCAAGATCACCATCCGGCGTGATCTGGATGCGCTGGCTGGCGACAAATATCTGGAGCGTACGCGTGGCGGTGCGGTTTCGGTTTCCGGGTTGAGACTTGAAGAGTTTTTTGA
>JANNNT010000709.1:0-3823 GCA_031398685.1 Rhodocyclaceae bacterium
ACAACGTACTTGAGCATCTGCGTCCAGTCGGCGCGCTTGACCAGCGTGCTGAATAGCGTACCAATTTCGCACTGGCCGGCAGTAGCCACTTCATGGTGATGCACTTCAACCGGAACGCCGATCGACTCGAGCGTCAGCACCATGGCCGAGCGGATGTCGTGCAGGCTGTCGACCGGGGGAACAGGGAAGTAACCGCCCTTGACGGTCGGACGGTGGCCTGAGCCGCCGCCGCTTTCGCTCTTTTCGCCAGAAGTCCAAGCGGCTTCGTCGGAGTAAATCTTCAGGTGGCAACCGGACATGTCAACGCTCCACTCGACCGAGTCGAAGATGAAGAATTCCGGTTCCGGACCAAAGTAAGCGGTATCGCCGATACCGGAAGACTTGAGGTAGGCTTCAGCGCGATGGGCAATCGAACGTGGATCGCGGTCGTAGCCACGGCCATCGGCCGGGTCAACCACGTCGCAGGTCAAAACGACGGTCGTTTCGTCGAAGAAGGGGTCGATATACGCGGTCGAGGGATCAGGCATCAACTGCATGTCGGAGGCTTGAATGCCTCTCCAGCCGGCGATTGAAGAACCATCGAACGCGTGACCGTTCTCAAACTTGTCTTCGCTGAAAGCGCTGACCGGAACGGTAACGTGCTGTTCCTTGCCACGGGTATCGGTAAAACGGAAATCGACGAACTTGGCGTCGTTTTCCTTAACCATGTTGATTACATCTTGCGGGGTTGCCATTTTATTAATCTCCTCAGCGGATACCGGTTATTCCGGCGACAGTAAAAAAGGTGCAGGGGGGATTAGCAGAAACCATGCCAATCCATACTCTGCGAACTGAACATTGTGCCAGAAGGCATTATCGCTTATTCGGCACTTTTTTATGCACCCCGGTGGTGCGCACCGTCAAGGGGATGCACCACACAAGTGCTCGCCGCGCACCCACTTCAGAAGCAGCACAGGTGGAGCAAGTGATTTATACTTTAGTGCCGTACTCTGGATACTGCACCATGGGAAAACTAACCGACCTGCTGAGTCTTGCCCAGACGCGCGCGCGCGAACTCGGGCTACCCTATGCCGGTGCTTTGACGCCAAAGGAAGCCTGCGAGATCTGGCAGTTGGCGCCTGGTGCCAAACTTGTTGATGTGCGTACCCGTGCCGAGTGGGTTTGGGTTGGCCGCATCCCCGGTGCCGAGGAAATCGAGTGGATAACTTATCCGACCAGTCAGCCCAATAGCCATTTCCTCGCGCAACTGAAGCAAAGCGTCGATCCGGAAGCGCTCGTCATGTTTATCTGCCGCAGCGGTGTACGCTCGCACAATGCCGCCTGTCTCGCCAGCGAAGCAGGCTACACCGAATGCTACAACGTGCTTGAAGGCTTCGAGGGCGACAAGGACGCCACCGGACAACGCGGCAGGATTGGCGGCTGGCGTCACGCCGGGCTGCCCTGGAAGAGCTGAGCCCGCACCTTCAGAACCATTTTCTGCTGTGGCAGTCTGTTTGACTTCCACGGCAACGATTCGAGATTCCGCAATGCAAACCGCAACCATCGCCTTTGACCGATTCAACCAGTTGCAGGACGACGCCTGCCACGAACGCATTCGTGCGGCCCGCGCCAAGCTCGGAAAGCGCGTCGTTATCCTCGGCCACCACTACCAGCGCGCTGACGTTTACCAATATGCCGATCTGACCGGTGACTCGCTCAAGCTATCGCGTCTCGCCTCACAAACCGATGCTGAATACATCGTCTTCTGCGGCGTGCATTTCATGGCCGAGGTCGCCGACTTCATGTCGAAGCCGCACCAGAAGGCTATCCTGCCTGACCTGGCGGCTGGCTGCTCGATGGCCGACATGGCCAATCTGGCCAAGGTTGAACGCTGCTGGCGTGAACTGAACGAAGTACTGGACGCCGACGAAATCTTCACGCCGGTCACTTACATCAATTCGGCGGCCGACCTAAAAGCCTTCTGTGGCGCACATGGCGGCATCGTGTGCACCTCATCGAACGCTGGAAATATCGCCGAGTGGGCGTTCAAACAACGCGAGAAAATACTGTTTTTCCCGGATCAGCACCTGGGTCGCTGGACGGGTTACAAGATGGGCATCCCGCTCGACGAAATGATGGTGTGGGACCCCGACCTTGAAATGGGCGGCCTGACGCCGGAACAGATCCGCAAGGCCAAGCTTCTCTTGTGGAAGGGCCACTGCTCGGTGCACCAGATGTTCCAGCCGGCGCACATCATCAAGTTCCGCAACCAGCACCCGGACGGGTTGGTCATCGCGCACCCCGAGTGTGGTTTCGAGGTGTGCAAGCAGTCCGATTTTGTCGGCTCGACCGAACTCATCGTCAAGACCATCAAGGAAGCGGCGCCGAATACGCGCTGGCTGGTCGGCACCGAACTGAATCTGGTTAATCGCCTGGCCGAAGAAGTGAAGCCCGAGGGCAAGATCGTCCAGTTCATGGCGCCGACCGTCTGCATGTGCTCGACCATGCAGCGCATCGACCCTCAGCATTTGGCGTGGACGCTGGAAAATCTGGCCGAAGGCAACATCGTCAACCAGATCAAGGTACCCGAGCACGAAGCCCCCCTCGCCAGGCTGGCACTGGAAAGAATGCTGGCGGTATCGTAGCGCTGCTCAAGTTCGCTATACGGCCTGAAGCCCAATAAATACGGGCATCTTCAGGTCGCCTGCCGTGACATCAAATATCTACGGCACTTCCACGGCATTCCACTTCAAGACCGCCTATTGACGCGCCTCTCAAGGCGATGTGGCGTTACACATTCCTGGACGTCATCATCGCCCAGTTGCGTTATGAAAACGTTTTCAGGTATAAATGCATCCGAACGAATTACAAGGATGTGAAACACCATGAACCACAAAACTCCGAACGCCTACGGCTTCTTCGACGACACAAATCGCGAATACGTTATCACCCGCCCCGATACCCCCCTGCCCTGGTTGAACTATCTCGGCCAGGATGAATTTTTCGGCCTGTGCACCAACACGGCAGGCGGCTACACCTTCTGGAAAGACGCCAAGCTGCGCCGTCTGACGCGCTATCGCTACAACAACGTGCCCTACGACCTGGGCGGTCGCTACTTCTACGTCAATGACGGCGGCGAAGTCTGGAACCCGGGCTGGAAGCCGGTCAAGGCCAAAGGCGTGGCCTACGAATGTCGCCACGGCCTGGGTTACACGCGCATCGTCGGCGAACGTGACGGGCTCGAAGTGGAAACCCTGTTCTTCGTTCCTCCGGGTGAGAATCTGGAGGTCTGGAAGGTTACCGTGCGCAACAAATCGACACAGCGCAAAACGCCGAAGCTGTTCTCCTATCAGGAGTTCTGCTTCTTCGAAGCGCTCAACGACATGACCAACTACCAGCGCACCTATTCGATCGGCGAAGTCGAGGTTGAGGGCTCGGCGATTTACCACAAGACCGAGTACCGCGAGCGCCGCAATCACTACACGCTGTTTGCCTGCACCCGCCCGATTGCCGGCTTCGACACCTCGCGCGATGCCTTCGTCGGCATTCACGAAGGCCTGCACGAGCCGAAAGTGCCGTTCGCCGGCGCGTGCACCAATTCGCTCGCCTTCGGCTGGAACCCCATCGGTGCGCATCAGGTCGATCTCGATCTCGCCCCGGGCGAATCGACCACCTTCGCCTTTGTCCTGGCCTATGTCGAGCGGGGCGACACGCCCAAGTTCGACGCGCCCTTCGTGATGAACAAGACACTCGGCCGCGCCATCGTGGAGAAGTATTCCGCCGCCGGCGCCGTAGACGCCGCCTTTGCCGACCTCAAGCACTATTGGGATGATCTGCTCGGCAA
>JANNNT010000738.1:0-17382 GCA_031398685.1 Rhodocyclaceae bacterium
CCAGGCGCTGGCCACCATTGTCTTGCCGGCGGGGAGAATCAGTTCGCTGCGATTGGTGGTGGCTCGCGTTTCTTCGCGGGTCCAGCTGCTGACCTTGGGGATGGCCGGCTTGCGCGCGACGGCAAAGAGCCGGCTCGCCAGAGCTAGAACCCGCTGCGGGTCAAAATTGCCGGAAACGATCAGGGCGGCGTTATCCGGGCGATAGTGTTTCTTGTGGAAAGCCTGCAGGGCGGTAAAAGGGGCGTCCTCGATGTCGCTGCGCGCTCCGATTGTCGGCCGCGAATAGCCATGCCAGAAATAGCTCTGGCGCTGCAGGGCCCGCATCACCAGACTGCCGGGGTCACTATCGTTGCGTTCCAGTTCGTTGCGGACAACGCTCATCTCGCTGGCGAGATGCTCCTTGGTGAAATTGGCCCGGATGAAGCGATCGGCCTCGATGCGGATGGCTTCATCAATTTTTTCAGGCTCTGCTGCAATGGTTTCGAAGAAGTTGGTGCGTTCTGCGTTGGTGGTGCCGTTCCAGCTTGCACCGAGGGCGGTGAGGTCACTTTTGAGATCGGTACGTTTGCCGGCGCTCTTGAAAAGCATGTGCTCCAACAAGTGAGCCATGCCCGTCTCGCCATAGCCTTCCAGCTTGCTGCCGGTTTTGATGATCAGCTCGATGCGGGCGTTGGCGGCGGACGGGAAGGGCGCGAGGATGATCTTGAAGCCGTTGGGCAGCACATACGACGAAAACCCAGCCGCCTGCGCGTCGAGGCGGGCCAGGCTGGCCATCTTGGCCGCTGCTTTCGCCGGGGCAGCATTGGCGGGAGCTCCGAGCAAGAGCAGGACGGAGAGCAGGGCAGTGGAACAGCGAAAACGGGTCATGGAAAGAGATTTCTCAAGGTCACGGTTGTTGGGGCTCACCGAATCCGGGTGATGCAATTCGTCGGAGGAGGTCGCAATCTTAGAGTACATTTCTGCCAGCAGGCAGAATTACACTCCCAACCATCGATCAACACGCCTGCATTACATCTACAGGCCGGATTGGGCATGCCTGACGCCACAAAGGTTCCGTGCGTCGACTCACCCTTTCCGGATTCAATACGGCCGCTACCAAAGGATTGGCTCATGGAAGAAATCAAGGCGCTCGAATCGATGGGATTTACCTTGCCCAGCCCGAGCTATCTGTTTGGTGCACTGCTTTTCGGCATCATCGGTTATGCCGCTTATCGGTACGGGAAAAGACGCTCCCTTCAGGCCTTCAAATGGATCGGCATTGCCTTGATGCTCTTTCCCTATGCCATTTCAGAAACCTGGCTACTGTATGGTGTTGGTTCAGGTTTGTGCGCCGGTTTGTACATTTCACGCCGTTAAGCCAGCCCGATCGAAAACTTGGCAATGTTCTCCACCCATCGGCTTAGCGAGTGCGTTTCCTGATTTCACCACCACAGGAGTTCGACACCCGGGCGTATTCCTCGGGGGTGTCGATCAAGGCCTGGGCTTTATCGCCGCGATTGATTTCGCGCAGAACGTAAGGTAGCCAGCGTTCATCAAGTTCCCTCTGGAGTTGATCACGCGTCTGCCCTACCGGGCCGCGTCTGGGTTCTCCAGTGGCAAAGCGGCGGTTCAGGGTATCGACCAGACCTTTCTCGATACTGGCGAGGTGCACCAGATACGTTTCAACATGGCGGAGTTCGTGCTGATAAATCGCTTTGTAGGCGCAGCTGCCTTCAGGAAACTCGTTCGCTACATAAACGGTCAGCGGACTGTAGCCAATCGTCATAGAAATCTGCGGGCTGGCGCACTCCCAACGGCCGGTTCGATCGATGAGCAGGTGGGTACTGGTCGCGATCTTCACGACGGCGTTGCCACGGGTGAGTCCCAGCACTTGCTTGCCGGGACGAGCAAGTGTTGACGCCAGGTGGTTTAGCTCCTTGTGGTTGTACCTGGTATTGACGCTGACGCGTTCCTCCAGTCGATTCACCGTTATTGAAGGCTTTGGCAACTGGTCGCATTCATCCGCCCAGCTTTGGCTGGTCAGAAGGATGGCAAGCAGGACTACAATTTTGCCGTCGAAGTAATCTGCATAAACGGTGGCGCTATTCTTCACGCTTACTCTTCTCTCTGTATCTGCTAATCTCGCCGCTTGGCCTCCAGCAACGCTTAAGCGGAAATCCGATGGGGCGATGGGGCTTAGAACAAACTCAAGTCAGGATGCAATGAATTCTCACGCTAAATGGTTTCTTGTGCTCGGTGGTGTCAATGCCGCCATCGCCGTCGCCTTGGGGGCGGCGGGCACCCATGCTCTGAAGGCGCAACTGGCGTTAACTGATCCGGCAGGGTGGTTCGCGGTTGCCCTCCAGTACCACCAGTATCATTCCCTCGGCCTGGTTGTGGTTGGCCTGGCGGCGGGGCGTTTCGGATCATCGAAGTGGTTCGCATGGGCGGGCTGGGTCATGTTTCTGGGAATCCTGCTCTTTAGCGGAAGCCTGTACTTACGCAGCCTCGCTGGCGTTCATGCGCTGCACGCAGCGATCCCCTTTGGTGGAGCGGCGCTGATCATCTCCTGGCTGCTGTTTTCCATGGGCGGAATCAGACCTTCAATGAACCATTACCCTCAACACACCCCATAGTGCCCCAAGGCCGAGCCCGGCAAATGCCAACAAGGCCAGGCTGAATCCACCGCTCCGCCTGGCCGGATCGTTCTGATACGCGATGGCATACCAGACCCGGGCGGCTAGCCAGATGGCCCCCATGGCACCGGCCCCACGGTCGTCGATAAACCCCGCGTAGAGCCAGAGAACAGGCAGCATCAGCACGGCATTCTCCAGGGTGTTCATCTGGATGCGAAAGGCGCGCTCGAACACTTCGTGCCCGGTTACGGCGGGTGCCTTGATCCGGTAGCGCACCCTGGCCCGAGCGACATTCAGGCCGGTGAAAAGCATCAGCAGGACCACCAGCAGGGTAACGAGGGCCGTCAGGGGAAAGGGAGTCATAAAGAGATTCTTCATCGATGATCGACTCCGCACTATAGCCGGTGTCATTCAGCGCATACAATGCTTTCCGATTCCCGGAGCCAGACCATGTCCGATCTTAGAACTCCCGCCCGCGTTGTCGTGACCTTGCTCAAACCCTACCGCCGTCGCGTGATCCTTGCGGCCATTGCTCTGGTGGTGGCGGCTCTGGCCATGCTGGGCGTGGGGCAGGGCTTGCGCGCCGTAATCGATCGGGGTTTCTCAGCGGGCGATCCGGCCTGGCTTGATCGCGCCTTGATGGCCATGTTCGGCGTCATCACCGTGCTTGCGGCGGCCACCTACCTGCGCTTTTACAACGTGTCATGGCTCGGTGAGCGCGTCACCGCCGACCTGCGCCGGCGCGTCTTCGACCATCTGCTGTCGCTGCCACCGTCGTATTTCGAACAGGGGCGTACCGGTGCGGTGATCTCAAGCCTGACTGCCGACACGACACTGATTGAAAACGCCATCGGCTCAACGCTCTCCATCGCCCTGCGCAACATCCTGATTCTGATCGGCGGGCTGGCCATGCTGTTCACCACCAACCTGAAGCTGACGCTCATGGTCCTGGCTGGCGTACCGTTGGTGGTGACACCGATCATCCTGTTCGGCCGACGCGTGCGGCGCTTCGCGCGTATCAGCCAGGATCGGGTTGCGGATCTGGGCAACCGGATCGACGAGACCATCCACGAGATTCGCATTGTTCAGGCTTATGGTCACGAGGATGCCGACCGGCGTGATTTCGCCTCTCTGGTTGAAAGCGGCTTTGCCACTTCGCTGGCGCGCATCCGTAACCGTGCCACGCTGATCGCCGCCGTCATGGTGCTGGTGTTTGGTTCAATCTCCCTGATCCTGTGGGTTGGTGGCCACGACGTTCTGGCCGGACGCATCAGCCCCGGGCAACTTTCCGCTTTCGTCTTCTATGCGGCTCTGGTGGCGGGTTCCGTTGGCGCGCTGTCCGAATCCTGGGGCGACTTGCAGCGCGCCGCCGGGGCCACCGAGCGCCTGCTCGAACTGCTTGCGGCCCATCCCGAGGTGAGCCCGCCGACAAATCCTGTGCCTCTACCCGTGAGGCCGCGCGGCGAAATCAGTTTCGAAAGCGTGAATTTCCGCTACCCGTCGCGGCCCGATACGCCCGCCCTGGCCAACTTCAGTCTCTCCGTGTCGCCGGGTGAAAGCGTGGCACTGGTCGGCCCTTCGGGCGCGGGAAAAACCACCGTATTCCAGTTGCTGCTGCGTTTTTATGACCCACAGTCGGGACGGCTCAGCCTCGATGGCGTAGCGCTTTCAGCCGCCGACCCACTGGCGGTGCGCCGCTGTATCGCTCTGGTGCCACAGGAGGCGGTGATCTTCGCTACCAGCGTGCTGGAGAACGTACGCTACGCCCGCCCCGAGGCCAGCCCTGAAGACGTGCGCGCCGCCTGCGTTGCCGCCTATGCCGATGACTTCGTGAGCCAATTGCCTCAAGGCTACGGCACCGATCTCGGGGAACGCGGTGTTCGCCTTTCTGGCGGCCAGCGTCAGCGAATCGCCATCGCGCGTGCCTTGCTTGCCGACCGCCCCATCCTGCTCCTCGACGAAGCGACCTCGGCCCTCGACGCGGAAAGCGAACGCCTAGTTCAGGGCGCATTGGAGAAGCTGATGAACAACCGCACCACGCTGGTCATAGCCCATCGGCTCGCTACAGTGCAACGTGCTGACCGCATCGTGGTTATGGATCACGGGCAGATCGTTGAAACGGGTAGCCATGAGGAACTGGTACGGCAGGACGGGCTTTACGCCCATCTGGCGCGTTTGCAGTTCACTTCTTGAGACGTCTGCATGTAACCCATAGTGGCTCCAACCTGGAAGTACAATCCAACCATGACATCGAATACAACGAACGAAGCGGTCGAAACCGACCAGCCCAACACGGTGAATGAACCCCGACTGTGGATCAACAACGGGTGGACGGCCCGGGTCATCAAGAATGAAGACGATGAAGGGTGGGCCGTGGAAATGATCAAGGACGGCGAACCCGAACCCGCACTGGTCGGCCCCTGGACCATGGGCCGTGACAAAAAGAACCCCAAGCCGCTTGACGTCTCGGCGTTCAACACCCTGGTCAAGACGGCTGCGGAAGTCCTGCGCCGCCACGAGCAACAGCTGCACGCGATGCTCCACAAGAGCATTTCAGTGAGCACACCGTCAGGACAGGTCAGCATCACGCTCGACATCGTGGCCGACGAATACGATCCCCATGCCGTGCTGGGGGCTCAGGGCGCCTCGGGTGAACAACTGGCTCAGGTGCGCGTGATACCGGGATTCAAACTGAGCATGGCCAGTGCGACGGCATGGATCGAGGATGGCTTCCGCAAACCCGGTTGATGAGCTCTCGGGCCTTGGAGGCTCTGAAACAACGTCCAGGCAAGGCCGAACAATGTCCCCCACCTCCATTGTCTGTTTTACGACATTGATGGAGAAATGTGCGGTGTGATATTGCCTTGATGCCTTGATATTGCGGAAGCAACAGCTCGGCAACGGAATTGCTTTAGTGAATTCAGGAGCCGACATGACACAGCCTGAACACGATTTTCTCGTCATCAACGACACGACCCTGCGCGACGGCGAGCAGTCGGCCGGGGTTGCATTCAGCATCGAGGAAAAACTCGGTCTCGCCCGCGATCTGGACAACCGGGGCGTACCCGAGCTGGAGATCGGCATTCCGGCGATGGGCGAGGTCGAGCGCGAAAGCATCCGTGCCGTCGCGGCGCTGGGCTTGTCGGCGCGGCTGATGGTGTGGAACCGCATGCACGAGGGCGATATCGCCGCGTGCTGCGGTCTGGGCGCACAGCTAATCGATATTTCGGCGCCGGCTTCCGATCAGCACCTGGCCTTCAACATGCTTACAGACACGAAAAACAGTACCGAAAAGGCATCGCGCAAAGGCAAAGACTCTTGTGCTGCACGGTGGCTGAACTCTGATTCGCGCATCACCATGCCGGCGAAAAATGCGCCGAGAGCGAAGGACACGCTGAACAGTACCACCGCACCGTAGGCAATGCCGATTGCTGACGCGACCACGGACAAGGTGAACAACTCGCGAGAACCGGGACTCGATACCTGCCACAAAAGCCAGGGAAGTTCAGCCAGCCAATCGCGATCCTCCCATTCATTGAGTCGACCACATTCCGAGCATCAAGGGCTTTGAGAGGACCACGGTACTGGCGCAGGACAGTGACGTGCTATCAGCCATTCGCACCTTGAAGTCGTGAATATCTCCAAAGGGTCGTTGGCCCCTGTTAGCCAAGGCAATTTTTGAGAATGCGAAGCACTGGACCGTTTGAACTATTTCGATTTAAGGTGTATCCAGATCAAACCGGAAGCCAAATTTGCCCCAAAATCAACCAACAATTCCAATTGAAAACCCGCGGACATATACTGAAGATAAAGTGTGACAGCGCACAGACAGTTTCTGCGGGGTGAGGCACAATGCGCGCAGGTGTGGGTTCGTCTCCTCCCTTGACGAAAACCAGCCGTATCTTGGCTGGAAAACGATCTCGTTTCAGGTTTTTTTATTGGCGCTCGACTGAAGTTTAGCGCCTGCG
Source organism: Rhodocyclaceae bacterium (assembly GCA_031398685.1). GTDB lineage: Bacteria > Pseudomonadota > Gammaproteobacteria > Burkholderiales > Rhodocyclaceae > Propionivibrio. Next base: position 6,584 of record JANNNT010000738.1, read on the forward strand.
GAAATCCGCATTTTTAGCATGCCCAACAGCCCGCTGACTGAGGCTCGACCGGTGCCTGGGCGAAACGTTACGCGAAAACTATCGCCCTCACCTGATCAATAATAGGTTCAATAGATGATACGGATACTCCGACGCTTTCTCGCCAACCCCGGCATGATCGGTGCCATCGCACCTTCGTCGCCTGCGCTCGCCGAAGCGATGACGCGGCAGATCGGTAAAGGTGTGGCCGTCTTCGAGATCGGTGCGGGATCCGGTGCAATCACCCGCCACATACAGAAGGCGGCGCTGTCGAGTCCGCTCCTCGTTTTCGAGCAAGACCCACTACTTGCCGAGCATCTGCGCCGCCGTGTTGGTCACGCGCGGGTGATCGAGGGTTTGTTCCACGATACAGTCGACGGCCTTGGCGAAATACCGGACCCGCTGGTTATCCTGTCTTCGGTGCCCTTCAAGTCCTTGTCCAGAAAGCTCCACTTGAGCACGGTGGAGGCCATCTGCCATATTTTGCTTGCCTCGCCGAATCGCCGGCTGATCCAGTACACCTATTTCAACCGTCCCCCCTTTGTCCCGTGCCACCGGAGCCTGCATTGGCGACGCCTGACCCGGGTGTGGGCGAACATTCCGCCGGCAACCGTCTGGGAACTTCGCGCCGAAACTGGCGTAGCAAGCCTTGGATAAATCAATATAGTGGTTTAAGGAGCCGACGGATCGACTCCGATCAGATCAGCGTCAGCGAAGCAATTGCAACGTAGCGGCCTGTTTTGGCCATCGTGACGATCAGCACGAAAGATACGAACGGCTCACGCAATACGCCAGCGATCATGGTCAACGGATCCCCGATGATCGGCACCCAGCTCAATAGCAGCGACCACCGACCATGGTGGTGATACCAATGCTCGGCGCGGTGAAGTGCCGCCGCCTTGATGGGAAACCACCGTCGATCACGCAGACGTTCGATTGAACGCCCAAGTTGCCAGTTGATTGCCGAGCCGACGATATTGCCCAGACTGGCGACCGTGATCAGTAGCCAGAAGGGTTGCTGGTCAGCGAGTAGAAGCCCGATCAGTAGCGCTTCGGACTGAAGCGGCAAGAGCGTTGCAGCGGCGAGGGCAACAATAAATAGGCCGCAATATACCCAAAGGTCAGTCATCCAGAGGTGTCCGGGTCTTATTGGCCTTCAATAACACAACCTTGCATTGATTGCCAAGGTACAAGCCGACCGGCTAAATCAACGCACTTGAAAAACAGTGCCTCTTCCGGGCGAAACCGCTCCAGCGCTTGAAGACGTGCCGGCATTCTTGAACTCTGTCACGATGTTTCTAATCCGCATTGCCGGAGCGTGACTCCTCCGACTAGGGCAAGTAACTGAACCCCATTTACAGACCGTGGTCACATTAATCGCAGGGTGCAGATAATTCACATCGTTTTATTCGATGTTTTGTACCATTATATTCGACTTGTTGGATGTGTTTCTGCACCCTACCATCGCACTTGTGCGGAATCAAAACCAGTCCGAGTCGATTCATATCCACTCGGTTCAGGTAACACAGAAGTGGGTGATGGAAAAAATCTAGTCTCGAGAAAATCGATTGCTTCAACGTGCCGCACGGGGTTGTTGATCTGTGTCGTAGTTTCAAATTCTGACGGAGTAGCAAATGAAAAAGGTATTAATAGCTGTTTTTGTATCGGTAATGGCGCTTGGCCTGAGTGTGGGTGAAGCCGAAGCTGCACGCATGGGCGGTGGGAAATCGTTCGGTATGCAACGCCAGTCGGTAGCACCTAGACCCGCTACACCTGCACAGCAAGCCACACCTGCCGCACCGAATGCGCCTGCTGCCGCCCCAGCGGCTGCCCCCAAACGTAACTGGATGGGACCCATTGCCGGTCTCGCTGCCGGCCTCGGCATTGCCGCGCTGCTCTCGCACTTCGGCCTGGGCGAGGGCATGGCCAACATCTTGATGATCGCTTTGCTGGCGATGGCTGCGGTTTTCGTCTTCAGGTGGCTGTTGCGCCGTAACGCACCGGCGGTGCGACCGGACGCACCGATGCAGTACGCTGGAGTTGGCAGCCCGTCACTGGTACCAAAGCCGCAAGCCGAACCCCAGTTTGGCGCGGTGGCTACGGCTACTAATGCCGCCGTCCCGACAGCACTGCGCGTACCCGAAGGTTTTGACACCGAGGCTTTCCTGCGTATCGCCAAACTCAACTTCGTTCGCCTGCAGGCTTCCAACGACGCCAAGAGCATGGACGACATTCGTGAATTCGTCAGTCCGGAGCTGTTCGCCGAGATCAAGATGCAAATGGACGAACGCGGCAACGCTTCACAAACAACCGATATTGTGACCCTGAATGCCGAACTCCTCGAAGTGACTACCGAGGCCAGCCGCCATATTGCCAGCGTGCACTTCAGCGGCATGATTCGCGAGGTGGCGGGTGAGGCTGCAGTACCGTTCGATGAAGTCTGGAATCTCAGCAAGCCGGTCGAGGGTAACAAAGGCTGGGTTATCGCCGGAATCCAGCAACTGAGTTAAATCTGTTGCTCGGAACAGGCCCCAACTGGTCACAGCCCGTCCGGTTGGGGTAATCGAGAAGCGCGCGGTTTCGGCATACATTCCCATAATCATCGGTCCGAGCGTTGGCAATGACAGGTACTGTCGTATCCCAACTCCCCAGTGGGGCCGCCGGACGGGTTGATAGTAGATGGCCGAGTGATCTCCATGGCGAGTGAGCGCACGGTAGCGCGCCGACAGGAGTGTTTGCGCGTCACCTTAATGGCCTGACCTCTGAAGAGCCAACGAACGTCGAGGTGGCACAAAACACCGCCTTGACATTAGCCCCATCACTGATGGAATCGCCATGAAACGTATCCTGCTTTTTCTCGGCACCAACCTTGCCATTGTTATGGTGCTGTCAGTCAGCATGCGCCTGCTTGGTGTCGAGCCCTATCTCAACGCCAATGGCCTGAATCTCACATCACTGCTGATTTTTGCTGCCGTGATGGGCTTTGGCGGTTCATTCATCTCCCTAGCCATTTCCAAATGGTCGGCAAAAAAATCGATGGGTGTTCATGTCATTGAAACACCGTCGAACTCAACTGAATTCTGGCTGGTCGAAACCGTCCGCAAATACGCAGCTGAAGCCGGCATTACCATGCCCGAAGTCGGCATTTACGATGCGCCCGACGTTAATGCCTTTGCCACGGGCATGAGCAAGAACGGTTCGCTCATCGCCGTCTCCACCGGCCTGTTGCAACAGATGACGCGTGAAGAGGCGGAGGCGGTACTGGGGCATGAGGTTTCCCATGCCGCCAACGGCGACATGGTCACGTTGGCATTGATTCAGGGCGTGGTGAACACCTTCGTCATGTTCCTGTCCCGCGTCATTGGCTCGTTGGTGGACAAGATCGTGTTCAAGACCGAGCGCGGCCATGGCCCAGCTTTTTTTGTCACCATGATCGTCGCCGAACTGGTGCTGGGCATCCTCGCATCGATCATCGTCATGTGGTTTTCGCGGCAGCGCGAATTCCGTGCCGACCGCGGCGGTGCCCACCTGGCCGGACGGAAAAACATGATCGCCGCGCTGGAACGCCTTAATACCTTGCATCCTCAGCCACTGCCCGACAAAATGGCCGCCTTCGGCATCTCGGGCGGCGGGGGCAACGGCATCAGGCGCCTGTTCATGACCCATCCACCCATGGAAGAACGCATCGCTGCGCTTAAAGCAGCACAATGATTGTGTTCTTTGCCCGACTCATCCTACACAATCAGACTTTAGACTGAACACCCCAGCGACTTTTCATGAATCCAATAAAGCCCCCAAAACTACAACCGCTATCCTGGCTGATATTCAGTTCCCGCTGGATGCAGCTGCCTTTGTATCTCGGCTTGATACTAGCCCAAGGCGTTTACGTCATTCTCTTCATCAAGGAATTGTTTCATCTGATTGCAGGCGCAACCAATCTGAGTGAGCAGCTCATCATGTTGGCGGTATTGGGCCTGATTGACGTGGTTATGATTTCCAATTTGTTGGTCATGGTCATCGTCGGCGGTTATGAAACCTTCGTATCGCGACTGAATCTGCAAGGACACCCGGATCTGCCGGAATGGCTGAGTCACGTCAACGCATCGATGCTGAAAGTAAAACTGGCAATGGCCATTATCGGCATCAGTTCAATACACTTGCTGAAGACGTTTATCGCAATCGGGTCACTCGGTTCCAACAGCTCCAACTTCACCGAAGCCGGGGTCATGTGGCAAACCATTATCCATATGGTTTTCATCCTCTCAGCGATCGGTATCGCCTTTACTGACAAATTGATGACTGGCACGATTCAAGCCGCCACAGAGCATTGATGCTTGCAAAATCGTGCTTTCGTAAGGCATGTCAACCAACGAATACAGTCACCGCCCCGTTAATCCTCGTTGTCACCCGCACCATCGCGACGCGGTACGGTCTGCGGGTCGCAGCTGATTGGGCGCTTTCCGTTCCGCCTTGCGACGCGCAGCGGCCGCCCGCCAGTCCTGTAACAGGCATCGACCTGAATCCCAAAACATTTGCCGGGATCTCGCTCAAAGGAATGAGCATCGCGGCAAACAAAGTGGAAACGCCGGACAAGACGTCGTAAGGGCGTAATTTCCGGTATGCGAGGGGGTCGGGTGGAGCCAGCGTCATTCACTGCGCGCGGCTCGCCATTCGGCAGCAAAGGCAAGGGCATCGGGCAGGAATACTCTGAAGTCGGCTTCGAAGCCTTCGGCGTCAGCGAGGAACTCTTCGATGCCACCCGCCAGAGGATTGGCTCGCCGCAAGCGATAGACCGACATGCGATCGATCACCTGGCCGACCGCGGCAACGTTACGGTAGGCGCAAAGCCAGTCATTTGTGCGCATCAAATCTGCAACTTCGCGCGCCTTTTCTGGAAAAAAGCCTGAATAGTCGTGCAGCGAGGCATAGAGCTCGGCAGTGTAGTTCTCAAGCGTACCGGGTCCGTGGTCCGCCCAGTCTCGGGCGAGCAGGTGATCGTAGAAAAGGTCAACCAGAACGCCACTCACGCGCCGTCGTGTTGCGCTGACTCTGCCCCGACTTGCGGCAAAAGCCGCATGGCGATCGGCGAAGCTGTCGATCGCACGGTGCAGCGCCACGCCCGAAGCCAGAGCTGGCGGCAAGCCTGCCGGCAGAAACCCCTTGACGAAATCGCCCATCAGACCACCCATCCGGTCTGCGTCGGCCGTTCCCGCCAACAGGGCATGCGCAAGAAAATTCATGCCATTCTCCGTTTCATGCGCCCGGGTTACCGGTTGCGGAACTGGGTGGGCGTCATGCCCAGTTCTTCGCGGAAGCGGCGGTTGAGGTGGCTGGCGTGGGCATAGCCGCAGTCCGCGGCGACCCGTTCGAGCGAGAGCGGTTGGACCCGCTTGCGCGACAACAATTCACGAGCGCGGGCGAAACGTCGTTGCGCCACCCAGGCGTGCGGTGTGACGCCCATCGAAACGCGGAACATGCGGGCGAAGTGGAATTCCGACAGCGCGGCCTGAGCGGCAAGATCAGCCAGCGTGAAGTCGTCCTGCAAATGTGCTTCGATCCAGTCGATAACGCGTCCGCGCGCCTGGGCAGAGAGTCCGCCACGCGGTCGCAGGGCGGCATGGCGCACCACGGGGCGGGCTGCAGCCAGGACCAGATGGTCGAGCGCGGCGTGGCTGGCCGAGTTCATCCGCAGACGCGAATCGGTGGTCGTCCAGCGTTCATTCGCCAGTAGCCCGGCCCACTGCACCAGGCCGGCGTCTTCCGCGAAGATCCGTTCGTCCAGCGTCACCGCGCGCGGCTCCGCATCGATCAGGCGAACCACGCGGTCGGCCCACGCCACATCCGAAACGTAGAGATGGAGGAAACGCAGTTCGCCTTCCACGATCCAGTGCGATTCATGCTCGGCCGGCAGCACGCAGACCCGCCCCGGCGCACCGCGCATGCTCGGCTGATCCGCCAGATAGGTACCGAAGCCGCCAGCGAGATAGACCGAGACGGTGTGATGGCCGGGCGCCGCGTAGCTCGGCGAGTCGTCATGGTTGTGCCACTGCGCCAGCCGCAAGCCATCGCCCAGTTCGCACGAGCGCTCCAGACGGGCGCGCGAGGCGCTGAGTACGTCGTAGACGCAGCGTCCGGTTGGTCGGGGCAGGGCGGTTTCCATGTGCCAATACTACCGCTTGCCGGTGACGTCGCGCGCCCTCGCCGGAAACGATGCGCAAGATTGTGCAATTCACGGGCCGGAAAAACACCCACAGTGGTTGAACATTTTTCCTTGAAGTAGTCACCCCATGAACCTTGTCCTCTACAGCCTCGTCGTCCTCATTTGGGGAACCACCTGGATCGCCCTGAAATGGCAGCTTGGCGTCGTGCCGATCGCGCTTTCGATCGGCTATCGTTTTGCGCTCGCCGCCCTCGTGCTGTTTGTCTTGCTGGCCTGGAAACGCCAGTTGGTTCGGCCGCGCGGCCGGGCGCTCTGGCTGGTCGCCGCGCAGGGCGTGTGCCTGTTCTGCCTGAACTTCGTGTGCTTCCTGAAGGCCAGCGAAACGCTGCCCAGCGGTCTCGTTGCCGTGGTGTTTTCCACCTCGACGCTGTGGAATGCCCTGCTGGCGAGAGTGATCCAGCGGCGGCAGATTGCTCCGCAGGTAATCGGCGGCGGCGCACTGGGACTTGGCGGCTTGCTGCTCCTGTTCTGGCCGCAAATAGCTGGGCATGCCGGCGATGCGGCCACGCTTGTCGGCCTCGCCTGGGCGCTGGGCGGCACCCTGTGCTTCTCGTCCGGCAATCTGCTGTCTTCAGCTCTGCAAGCGCGCGGGTTGCAGCCGGCGCAGACCAACGCCTGGGGAATGGCCTTCGGAACGCTGCTGCTGTTCGGCTACTGCCTGGCGGCAGGCACGCCCTTTGTCTTTGATCCCAGCCTGCGTTACACCGGCGCACTGCTTTATCTCGCGATTCCGGGCTCGGTGGTCGCCTTCACGGCCTATCTCACGCTGGTCGGGCGACTCGGCCCGGAGCGTGCCGCCTACTGCACGGTGCTGTTTCCGATCGTGGCGCTGAATGTTTCCGCGATCTTTGAGGATTACCACTGGAGCGCAACGGCGCTCGCCGGGCTGGTATTGGTGATGCTCGGCAATGTGCTGGTGTTTCAGCGCAAGCCCGTCGTGAACGTTACGCCTGCGCGTCAACCGGCACCTCAAGCCCGACCTTGACGCGGCTCATCGCGACCAGGGTTTTGAAGCGCTTCACATTGTTGCTGGAAAAGAAACTCTGCCGCGTCAATTCGTTGTACTGCTCCATGTGGCGTAACCGCAAAAACCAGCACGAAATCCCACTCACCAGCAACGTAGTAGCACTGCTGGACCTGCGGGCATTGTTCGAAGCTGCGCTTCATCGCATCGAGCAGGTCGATCTGCTCGCTCTCCGCCTCGACATTCGCAATGATACTCAAGGTGTAGCCCAGCGCTTCGGGGGCGACGACGGCGGTGTATTTCTGGATCACTTTTTCCTCAGTCAGACGTTTGCGCCGACGGTTCACTGCGGCGGTGGATAAATTCACCCGCGCGCCCAGTTCGTTTTGAGCTATCCGGGCGTCGCGTTGTACTTCGGCCAGCAGCTTCCGGTCGTAGCTATCGAGTTCGATGGCCATGCTCGAAATCCTGTTTATGGAAATTGGGTGATAACGCAACGTTTTTGCCTCGCCCTGACCGATGACGAAAGATCGGGCAGGGATTTGCTCGTGAGGTGGATGAACGAACTTGAACTGGAGGTGCGTGTCGATCGCATCGGCAACATTTTCTGCAGCTTGCATTCCGGGTCTAAAGACGGCACACAACGCCTGCTGATGATCGGCTCACATATCGATACGGTGAAAAACGCGGCGACATTGGATGGCACTTACGGCGTGCTGGCCGGGTGGGCCTGCGGTGTAGCTTCGCCGCAGGCCTGGACGATGTTGCAACCGTGCATTGATACCTTCATGACCGTCAGCGACGACGATGCGGTCACGGCCATGCAACGATTGGCGGTGGGCAGCGTGCGGGATATTCCGGTACTGTCGGGTGAATCGGGCGCGGCCGGATTGGCCGGGCTCATGACCGTGTGTCAGCAGATTGAACTTGCCCGAGCCATCGGTCTCGACAGCCACTCACCCGTTCTGCTCATCAATACCGAAGGGGCGACCGCGCCGTCGGTCTGCCGCGAATTGGTTGGAGAAGCGGCGGAGTCCGTTCTGGACCGTCAACGTGCCTGATTGGCGGGAATGTTGACGGAAGCGCCGCTCAATACGAAAGATCGATGCTGATCGAAGTCTCCGGACCGGCAACCTCGAAGGCGCTTTCCGCGAACTTCGGCGGGCCGATGACTTTCGGGTTGTTCGAAAGGCCATAACCTTCCGTCGGGAACATGCCAAGGCGCAGGTTAAGTTTACCGTCGGCGTTTTCGTCGTGATACGCCATGATCGCGTAGCGCCCCGCGGGCAGGCCCTCAAACACAACGTGCGCGTTTCCCTTAACGGCCGGAGTGGAAACGACTTTGGCGGCGCGATCTTCCTTGCGGAATGTCTCAGGCTCACGATAAAGCGAGACGTGGAGGTTGCCCGAGGCGTTGCGAACTTCCTTCAGATCGATGGACAACCTGGCTTCCTCGGCCTCTGCACTGGCGGCAATGAAACTTGTGAAAGACAGGCAGACAAGAAGCGTCGCCCGGACAAGAATTGAGCTTGGAGCGTCTGTCATCGTGGATTCCCGGTTTCGGTCGGTTGAATTGCAGGGCTCATGCCCCGACTGTTTCGAATCATCAGTACCACCCCGCCGGGCAGCAGAAGGCACCCTTCGCACGCGATAAAGTCATGGCTGATCACTGCCAGGACGTGCCGTGGTGCTGACGATCATTTACGCCAGGCAACTGCCCAAAAGCGATTATAGGAAATAGTTTTCAATTTAATAATAAGTGCAAATTCTGTTCTATCATAACGAATTGCATAACACCCGATAAATCCAGGCGGCTGAAGCCAAAGCATACCGTAGCGCCGACTCGATGCATCTCTTCCAACCAGATCCCGTCCCAAGGAGTTACCAATGTTCTCGATCCTGTTTCCCAGCAGAGCCAACGGCCTGCGCTACCTGCTGGTCACCGCATTCCTGACGCTCCTCCCCGCCGCCTACGCGGCCGAACGCTACGTGTTCATCAGCCACGCGCCGGACAGCGACACGTGGTGGACAACGATGAAGAACTCGCTCAAGCAGGCGTCGGAAGACTTCAGTGTCACGGTGGATTACAAGAACCCCAAGAACGGCGATATCAACGAGATGGCGCGCATCATCGACGAATCCGCCGCCCAGAAATATGATGGGATGATCGTCACAATCGCGGACTATTCCACACTCAAGAGTCACCTGAAGGAGGTCGTCGATAAATGGCATATCCCGCTCATCACGGTAAATTCGGGCACCGAGGAACAAAGCGAGGCCATCGGAGCGCTGCTGCACATCGGACAACCCGAACAATTTGCAGGCCTCAATGCCGGCAAGAAGGCAAAGACAGAGGGTGTCAAATCCTTCGTCTGCCTCAACCACAATTCGAACAACCTCGCCTCACATGAGCGTTGCCAAGGCTTCGCTGACGGATTGGGCGTACCGGCTTTCGATGAACTGAAGCTCACCGGCGATGATCGCGCAATGCAGAACGTGATCGCGGACTATCTCATGGCACACAAGGATACCGAAGCGATTCTTGCCCTCGGAACCACCTCGGCACATCCTGCCCTCGCGGCGATCAAAGAAGCCAAGTTTGTAAAGCCGCCCTATTTTGCGACGTTCGATCTGTCTGGCCAGATCACCGAGGGCATTCGCAAGGGAGCCGTCGTGTTCGCCATCGATCAGCAGCCCTACGTTCAGGGTTATCTGTCCGTCGGTCTGCTCGCCAATAGAATGGCCGATGGCCGGGGTGACCTCACGTCGATCAAGGCCGTTTTGTATTCAAAGAAAGAGTTGCATGCCCGCATGTCCACCTACGGGTTATCGCTGCGGCATTTTGGCGGACGCCACATCAAATCAGGCCCCGCGTTCGTGACGCGCGGCAATGTCGAAAAGGTGGAGATATACAGCGGAAGCTTCCGCTAGCCAAATGGTCAGGTGCACATTTAAGGAAAAGCGGCGCTGGTGAGCTGGCAGATACAATTTGCCAGCGAACAGGCCACGGTTGGCCTGAGCTTCCGTAATCGTTGCCGGGGGCAATTCATTCTTATGTAATAATCCTAAGCAAATTTTTCATCGGAAAGTCGTGCATGGAATCCTTGCTTGTTCTCGCCGGACTTGTCTTCATCGGCGGCCCCATCGTCCTGTTTTTCCTTGTTATTGGCGCGCGCAGTCGTGTGCAGGTTCTTGAGCGCAGCGTCACGCTGCTGCAGGAGCAGATTCAATGGCTTCATCAGCACGCCCAGTCCACCGCGTTGACCGAGCCTCCCACTGCGCCGTTGGCGGCCGAGACGGCTGACGAAACCGAGAAAGCCGGCGTCGACTACGGCTCCGCGTTTGTACCCGAAGCGGCGCCAGGTTCCGGTGAATCCACACCGCTGGAAACTCCAGCAGAATATGATCCCGGCCCGGCCGCCCTTCCGGTTTACGCTGCCGCGCCGCACGAGCCAGAAGCCCCCGCCGAGCACTATGCAGCCTACGAACCGCCCCCGCCGCCTGCCTGGTTGCTCAAGGCCAAGGAGTGGTTGTTCGGCGGCAATCTGGTCGCCAAGGCCGGCCTGCTGATCCTCTTTTTCGGTGTCAGTTTCCTGC
>JANNNT010000578.1:0-1889 GCA_031398685.1 Rhodocyclaceae bacterium
GTTCCAGTACGTGGTGCCGGTGCCGGCGGTTCGTTCGCGAAGAATTCTGAGGCGAACGAACCGGAAATAACGCCGTAAATACCCCGTCAATTGTAAGGCTCGCCCCGGTGATAAAGGCGGCGTCGGGGGTGGCGAGGTCGGCGATGAGGGAGGCGATTTCGTCGCCGGTGCCCCGGCGCGCCGGGGGGGAGGGACATCAGGGGAGGAAAACGGGACATTCTAGAATGGCACTAACTTAAGCAGAATGCACTGCGCCGCAAGGAGTTAGCAATGCTAGCGTAAGATGCTAGTGCTATATCTCTAATTTATCAACAGCGAGGCCTCCGTAAAGAATGGTGGTAGTGGAAATCGCCAACCCTTCAGGAGGCTCGCCAATGTGCAGTATCGCCGAGGTCATTCATCAATTCAAGCAAGCCTGGACCCGCCAACTCGACGATTCGGCAATTCACGCCGCCTGCCTGCAGGCGGGAGTGAAGTGGCGCGACCGGCTGTTGTCGCCGGTCTATGTCGTCAAGTTGTTTTTGTTGCAGATCCTGGCGGGCAACACCGCTTGCGATCATGTGCCGCGGCTCGCGGGTCGATCGTTTACGGGCGAAGCCTACTGCAAGGCGCGTGCGCGGTTGCCGTTGGCCGTGCTGCAAACATTGCTGTCGAGCTGCACCAGGGCGATGCGGCAGGCGACCGACGACGATGGCCGCTGGTTCGGCCATCGCTTGTGGCTGGTCGATGGCACGGGCTTCTCGATGCCGGACACGCCTGCGCTGCGGGCGCACTTCGGTCAGCCGGGGGGTCAGAAGACAGGCTGCGGCTTTCCCGTGGCGCACTGCCTGGCGCTGGTGCATGCCGCGACGGGATTGGTGCAGCAGTGGGTGATCGCGCCGTTGCGCACGCACGACATGTCGCTGGTCTCTCAGTTACTCGCACAGTTTCAGCCAGGGGATGTCGAGGTCGGCGACCGCGGCTTCGCTTCTTACGCGAATTTGGCCCAATTATGGCAGCGCGGCGTGCTGGGCTTGATGCGTGCCCATCAAAAAATGATCGTCGATTTCAGGCCGCATCGGCCGCACAAGAAGCCCGGCGAAAAGCGCACTCGCGGCGAGCGAGGACGGCCTTACTCGCGGTGGATCAAGCGCCTGGGCAAACAAGACCAAATCGTCGAGTGGTTCCGTCCGAAGAGTTGTCCCAGTTGGATGACGCCCGAGCAATTCACCGCGCTGCCGGTGACTTTGCAGGTGCGCGAACTGCGTTATCAGATCAAACGCCCGGGCTATCGCGTGCGCGAAGTGACGCTGGTCACTACGCTGCTCGATGCAAAGCGGTATCCGGCCGAGGAGTTGGCGGCGCTGTACCTCCGCCGCTGGCGAATCGAAACCGATTTCGCGCACCTGAAGACGACGCTGGGCATGGATGTGCTGAAGTGCAAGACGGTCGCTGGCGTGCAGAAGGAAGCGACGATGTTCGTGCTCGTTTATAATCTGGTGCGCATGGTGATGCGCGAGGCCGCGCGGCGACAGGAAGTCGACGTCGAGCGGATCAGCTTCATGGATGCCTGGCGGTGGATTCTCAGTGCCACGCCGGATACAAAACTGTCGGACCTCATCCTCAACCCGTTACGCCCAGGCCGCTACGAGCCGCGGGTACGCAAGCGGCGACCTAAACAATATCCGCTCATGAAACGTCCCCGCGCCGAGTTGCGCAAAGCACTGGAAAACAAGGGGTTAGCACCTTAAGTTAGTGCCATTCGGGACATTCTACTTTTTCAGCGAACCGCTTTCTCTGCTACGCTTCCCTCAGCCGGCCGTCGTCGAGTTGGTAGCGCTTCTGCATGAGGGCGGCGAGTTCCTGGCTGTGGGTGACGACGACGAGGATGGTTGGGTTGCCGATGGCGG
>JANNNT010000579.1:0-2461 GCA_031398685.1 Rhodocyclaceae bacterium
TGGAACAGCGTTTTTCCGGCGCTCGCCCGCAATCCGAGCGGGATGGCTGGAAGGCGGGTGTCAGCGGCGTGCTGTCGCTCGCCCTGACGCTCGGCGTGCTGACCTTCCTGTTTTTCCAATTCAAGGGTCAGTTCAAATCACTCAAATTCATTGAGCCAGCACAGGTGCACGGCTCCATTGACGACCTGGTGGGCATGGACGACATCAAAGCGGAGGTTGCACAGATCAAAGACCAGTATCTACGTCGTGCGGAGTATGCCGAATACGGCATCAGCAAGCCCTTCAATGTAATGTTCAGTGGTCCGGCGGGGACTGGCAAGACCAAGTTGGCCAGCTACCTGGCCAAGGAACTCGGGCTACCCATCCTGTTTCACTCCGCCGCCAATCTGGAAACCGGCTTCGTGGCCGGCGGGTCGAACACGCTGAGCCGTATCGTGGCCATGGCCAAGCGTCGCAAGCGCTGCATTGTCTTCCTGGACGAGGCCCAGGACCTGTTCATGAAGCGCGGGGGCCGTCGCAAGTACGACGATGACACGGCGAACACGCTGCTCTCCGTGCTGGATGGGGTGCGCAGCCGGAACGAGGCCGAGATCATCTGGATCGTGGCCAGTAACTTCAATAGTGAAACCATGCAGATGGACGAGGCCATGTTGCGCCGTTTTCAGATGAAGGTCGACTTTCGCATGCCCAACCGTGAAGAACGGCTGGCCATCATTGGCCACTATCTGGAGCGGCGTTCCAGCAAGGTGCTCCCGGATCTGGACCTGCGTCACGTGGTGGCCGTAACCGAAGGCCTCAGCCCGGCCGACTTGGAGACGATCATTACCCAGGCCGGCATTACCGCCGTCCAAGTGGGCGAGATGATCAGCGACGACACTCTGATGCTGGCCGCTGAGCGCGTGCTGGTGGGCAACGTCAATATCCACACGACAGCGGAGCGCGACCGCGACCGCCGCATTATTGCAGTGCACGAATGGGGCCACTTTCTGGTGGACTTTGAGTTGGAACGCAAGCGCACCAACGGCAACTGGGAGCAGATGCTGGCCGATATGAAGACCATCAAGATTTCGCTCAAAACTAATCCGCGCACCAATGCACTGGGCTTTGTTTTTCACAAGCAGGGGGCCAACCTGCTAAAAACGAAAGGCGATATCGAACACGACGTGCGCGTGTTGTTGGGCGGCATGGCCAATGAGGAGTTGTTCTTTGGCGAAGACGGCACGACAAATGGCGCACACAACGACATCACCCGCGTGACGCAGTTGCTGCACCACGCGGTAGGAGAGATGGGCATGTACCGCAAAACCCGACTGAATTTTGGTGCACTCATTCGTGACGGTAATAGCGGCTGCCACGACGTAGGCGATGAAACGCGCCACGTCATGGAAGCGCAGAGTGAGCGCCTATACGGCGAAACCAAGGCCGTGCTGAACGAACTCAAGCCGTTGACCGAGCATTTGGTCACCAAACTCCTCGACGCCAACGAGATGAGCCTGAGTGAGGTGCTTTTCGAGATCCGCCGCTTCGAGGCAGTCTGACATGGGTTGAAGCGCACGAGGGTTAGCGTGAAAGACGCGATGCGGAAGGTAGCCGCCCCCTGACCAGTAAAGGTCATGTTGCGGAGGACTGCGATGCTCAGGCGCTGGCAGGGCCGATGAAGCCGAACTTGGTCAGTGCCTTGATCCAACGAGGGGCATTGCGTTGAACGGATAGCGGTTCATAGTCGGAGGTGGAGTCCCGGTAATACTCGCGCCGCTTGAGTATGAAGAAGGTGATGCGCAGGATTTTGTGGCCGATGGCGATGATGGCGTGCTTGTAGCCGCGTCGAAGGCCGAGAGACTGGAACTTCGACTTGAACACGGACGTGGTTCGACTTGCCGCGTGAGCGAACTCGCAGAGCAGGCGGCGGACATAAGGGTTGCTTTGCATTGCCTGGTTCTTTGAGTGGAACGATCGCTGAACGGCGCCTTATCCCTGGTTCTAATAGAAAAGGGCTATCCGATTTTCGTCATTGACGACCATCAAAAATACTGCGCTGCAACAGGCGTTGAAATGAGAAATCGAATTGGAATATTCGATCACCGCCTGCCTTCGACCCAATATAGTTACTCAGCCGGATGTGAGCACGATCATTGGCGGTTACCGGATAAGCTTTCCGTTAGATCCAAACCGGTCGTGGAGGAAAATGGAAGCGGCCGTTGCCCGAAGAAGCCACGAAATCGAAAGCGGCCCTTCGGCTTGGAAATTCACTTTTCTAGCCTGAACGGCTCTTCCGCCCACGATTCCGGCCATTCAGGCTCAAAATGGCAACGAGTGCCCCCGGCCACTATGTACAGTTTAGAACTATGCACAGTGGCCGTGGGGTTCGCAACGCCGGCCACGGTTTAAGCCGGCGCTGGTGCACATAGTTACAGCGTCTGGAGGAATCGCATGAGTAGGTCCGGTGCCTTGAAACGACGGA
>JANNNT010000038.1:0-2351 GCA_031398685.1 Rhodocyclaceae bacterium
GGCAGTTGCCGGCGTTCGCGATCTTCGCGGCGTTCATCCTGCTGTGGCAGCTCGCGGTCTCGTTTCTCGGCTGCCGCGTCAAGGCCGTGCCCGCCGAGGCCTGCGCCTTGGTCTTGGCCGCCTGTCCTCGGGCACGCAACACCACCAGATCGGCATCCCCAGGAAACGCCTCCTCAAGAGGAGCCAGCGTCTCGGTCAAAAACACATCCCAGTCGCGCGCGCTTCCCAGATGCCCCGCCAGTTCCCGCCAGCGCGGGGAGTAAATCTCGACAAAGGGAACGGAGAGCACCGGATAAAAAAGCTTGAATGCCGAACGAAGGCGGCGAATGGCGACTCGGGCCTGATGGACGTACTCGGGTTTATCACCGGCGATTGCCCCCGCTTCATTGCGTTGAAGCTGCGCGAGACAGGATAGCGCAATGGATCGGAACGCTTCGACCGGAGACATCTCCTTTTTTACCGGAGAGGAGAAGGCCTTGACCGGTTGAGCCAGGGCACCGTCGGCCAGCATATAGCCCCGTTCAGCCTTGCTGAGGATCTCGGGGTGAAGATGCAGATCGGTCGCCAGTTCGATGGCCAGATCAAAGAGCACATCGGGCGATGCGCCTTCAATGAGTTCCAGCTCCACTTCACACAGAGGTTCGCTGACTGGAGCCGCCGCGCCGGTAACGGGTAGCGCGCTGATCTTGCCCCGGTCGAGGGCCAGCTCGACCACCGCTCCGGCACGCTTGAGCACCCAGGCCGTCCGCGTGAAATCAGTCGAAAAAACGGCTTGCAGACGAGAATGGTGCGACTCCAGAAATTTGCGCAGCTTCTCGTCGGTAACGATGCTGAAATCGAACACACCGGGCTGGGTGGGTGCTTCCCACTCGCTGCGCTGCGCCAGACCTCCTGCACCGGAATCGCCACCTTTGACGGTCATCAGCCAGACCGCCCAACCCTTGCGCCGCAAGCGCAGGGCAATGCCGCGCTGACGCAGATCGAGTTCCGGCGTGTCATAGTAGGTATTGAACAGCCGGTACTTCTGTGGAGTGCATTCAGACAACGCCGGGTGCGACTGGAAACGTCGCGCCTGCGAAGGTGCCAGACGTAGTTTGAGTTCGATTTCCTGGGACATTCGAGTTTTTTTCCCTGTTATTTTCCCGACCCGCCAAGCCCGTCCGCTAGGCGACCATCATGAGCGAAAGACTCAACACCCGGTTGTCAAGGCTAGCAGAGATATCACCCTTTTGTCTTGCTCGCAACCATTACAGTTTTGTTACAGCAGATCTCCGGACAGTAAAGTGAGCTTGCAACGGAACGTCAATCGGGACAAACGGCCTGCCAGACCGCCAACGCATCGCGCGTTTCAGCCACATCATGCACTCGCAGGATACACACCCCACGTTGAGCAGCCAGTAAAGCGGCAGAAAGACTCGCTGACAGCCGCTGCTCGACGGAGCGACCGGTGATGAAGCCCAACATCGATTTACGCGAAATACCGGCTAGCAGTGGCAACCCCTCACTGGACACTTCGTCAATGCGACGCAACAGTTCGAGGTTGTGTTCCAGTGTCTTGCCGAAACCAAAGCCCGGATCGAGCACCAGACGATCACTTGCAATACCTGCTGACATGGCGGCGTTCACCCGTGCGGCAAGAAAATCGCGCACCTCGCCGACTACATCGCCATAGCAAGGGTTCTGTTGCATGGTCAGCGGCTCGCCCTGCATGTGCATCAGGCATACCCCGCAGTCACTTGCGGCCACGGCCTCCAGAGCGCCCGGCATGCGTAGGGCGAAAACGTCGTTGACCATCGAAGCCCCGTGTGCAAATGCAGCACGCATTACTTCCGGCTTATAGGTATCTACGGAAATCGGTACGCCACAGCCAGCCAGAGCGTCCAGTACGGGTAGTAGACGAGCCAGTTCCTCATCGAGTGAAGTGGGAATGGCTCCGGGTCGCGACGATTCTGCGCCAAGATCGAGCAGATCAGCGCCGGCTTCAATCTGATGCCGGGCGTGCTCGATGGCCCGCACGGCATCAGACGCCAGTCCGTCGCCCGAGAAAGAATCCGGTGTCAGATTGACAATGCCCATCAGCAGCGGGCGATCAAGAGATAACTCAAATTTTCCGCAACGAAGCATAAAAGCCTGGCGTAAAAAAACCGGGGAAGTTTTACTCCCCCGGCCTGGTTTGATTCATCCGGCTCAGGCCGGTGCAGTGGCGCTCGGTGCCGCATCCGGCGGCGGTGTATCTGTCGAAGTCGTCACCTTGATTTGTGGCTGTTTGGGAGGACGTGGCGGCTTGCCTTCCATGATGTCGTTGATCTGGTCAGCGTCAATCGTTTCCAGTTCAAGCAACGCAGCGGTCA
>JANNNT010000062.1:0-3967 GCA_031398685.1 Rhodocyclaceae bacterium
CTAAACCAATGCGTGTTAAACGTAAAATCCACCAGCACCTGGCAGCCGTTGCCGACTCAATTCGGAACGGTTGTGCGAAAGAAATCATCGATGATTGCAATTATTGAGTCGGCCCGCGCCGGTATTCTCAGCAAGGAGAACTTTGCGAGAAACCTGATCGCCGGGGTTATTGTCGGCATTATTGCGTTGCCGCTGGCCATGGCGTTTGCCATAGCTTCCGGCGCAAAACCGGAGCAGGGTCCTGGCCATCATCCTGACTCTGGCGCCTCTGACGGACTACATTCCGTTGTGCGCCCTGGCCGCGATTCTCTTTGTTGTCGCCTACAACATGAGTGAAATTCATCACTTCATCCACCTCGCGCGGACATCACCGAACCCGATGTCGAAATCTTCGGGTGACTTTTATGTTAACCGTTTTCTCGGATCTGGTCATCACGGTGCATGTCGGTGTGGTGCTGGCCTTGCGCTTGTTCATGCGTCGCATGGCCATCGCCGTTCAGATCGAGAATGCCAACGAAAACTCTCTCACGGCACACGAAAATTTCCAGCTACCACCCGGAACCATGATTTAGTGTTATCGACGACGAAAGAAGTGATTCCTGCAAAAGACGCAGTCTTCCCAGCTCGCAGGCAGTCGACGTCCACAATGAAATTGGTGGTGGGCATCCTGAATGCACCGTTCAGGTTTTGTTTACCAGAAATCGATCCAGATGCCCGGCAAACGCTTGCCGTTCGGTCTGGCTCATGGGGGGTGGGCCACCGGTCTGGATGCCGCTTGAGCGCAGGTTATCCATGAAGTCGCGCATGTTGAGCAAAGGCCGGATATTGGCAGCCGAATACCATTCGCCCCGGTGGCTCAATACGTGACCGCCTTTTTCGATCACCTCGGCGGCAAGCGGCAGATCGCTGGTGATCACCAGGTCGCCGGCTATAAGCCGTTTCACTATCTCGTTGTCGGCCACATCGAAACCGGCCGGCACTTGAACGCTGCGGATGAAAGGCGAGGGTGGTACGTGCAGCGTCTGATTGGCCACCAGCGTCAGGGAAATTTTGGTGCGTGTGGCCGCACGGAAGAGAATGTCCTTGATCACCTTGGGGCAGGCATCGGCGTCGACCCAGATGTGCATCAGATCAACTCGCGCTGGGTGAGTTCGTCCTTCAGCCAGGCATAGCAGATGGGAGCGGCGACCAGTCCGGGCAGGCCGAAAGCGCTTTCCATGATCAGCATGGCGGTTAGCAGTTCCCAGGCCTTGGCATTGATCTGGCCGCCGACGATGCGTGCGTTAAGAAAATATTCCAGCTTGTGAATCACCACCAGAAAAACCAGTGACGAGGCGGCCATCTGTGGCGAATGTGCCATGCTGACGATAACGATGATGGTGTTGGAAATCAAGTTGCCGACCACGGGTAGCAGGCCGGCAACGAAGGTCACGGCTATCATCGTCTTGGTGAGTGGCAGATGTACGCCAAAGAGAGGCAGCACCACCGCCAGATAAACGGCGGTGAACACGGTGTTGAGGGCCGAGATGCGGATCTGAGCGAATACGATCCGGCGAAAGGCTTCGCCCAGACGGAAAATGCGTTCGGCCAGTGCTCTGGCAAACGGCGCTCTGGAGTCCGGGCTACAGGCTTCGTGCAGCGAAACCAGGGCGCCAATGATCATGCCGATCAGTACCTGCGCCATCGAGTGGCCGGTTTCCTTGCCGATCCGTTGCAGATCAGCCGCGTGTTCACGCAGCCATTCGCTGATGTCAATGCCGATGCTTTCGGCATTGTTCGGCAGGAAACGAGCTATCCATTGCGGCAGTTTTTCTCGTGAGCTCTCCAGAATGTCGGCCATTTTGGCGAGTAGTGCGGAAAGGCTACCTCCCTCGCTTTTCATAAAGGCGATGATGCCGAAGCCTGCGGACGTAACCGCACCGACAACCAGGAGTGCGACGAGGACGACCGCCACGACTTTGGAGCGCCGGGTCGACAGGTGCCGGGCAAATAGCGGGAAGATCGCATGTACGAGTTCGAAAACAAGCAAGCCGGCAATCAACGCTGGCAGCAAACGGAATTGCAGAATGAAAAGGACGCTCAGTATGGCCAGAGCCCAGGCAGCGTATTCGTGTGCGGTCGGTGTGCCGAGTTTATTCATGTGCGATCTATGTCGGAGTGTTTTGACGGATATCAAGGTCGGTATGCTAAATGAACGGAGTGGTACGCGATTGGTCAAGACGGATGGCGGCGATTGAGCCACTCATGCGCGCCCAGCCCTGCGCACAGGCCCATTGCGAAGCATGCGGTGAGGAGATATCCGCCGGTTGGGGCCTCCCAGTCGACCATCTCGCCGGCGACAAAGACGCCGGGTAGAGCTGTGAGCATCAGGTTTTGATTAAGATTGCTAAAGCGAACGCCACCAGCGGTGCTGATGGCTTCGGCGATAGGGCGGGTTGCGCGCACGGTGATCGGCAGTGCCTTGATTGTCGCAGCCAGCGTGGAAGCATCGGCAATTTGTTCCTTGCATAGCACCTCGAACAGCAAGGCCGCCTTGACCCCTGTAATGCCAACGCGGCTTTGCAAATGGCTTGATAACGACCGCGATCCGCGGGGGTGGCTTACCTCGGCCAGCACCCGTTCCGCGTTACGCCCCGGTGCCAGGTCAAGCGTGAAAGTGGCGCTACCATAAGCATTGAGGTGTTCTCGCAGCTTCCGCGAAAACGCGTAGATCAGACTGCCTTCGACACCATGCGCACTGATCACCATTTCGCCTTGCCGCTGCTCGGTGCTGCCCTGCGCGTCAGTGAACGTCAGGATCACCGATTTAAGTGGTGCGCCGGAGAATCTGTCGCACAGGTGCGAACTCCACGCCACCTCAAACCCGCAATTGGCGCTCTGCAACGGAGCAATATCTACACCCCGAGCATTTAGCCACGGCAACCAGGCGCCATCCGATCCCAGTTGCGGCCAGCTGGCACCGCCAAGCGCCAATACCGTCGCCTGCGGCTTTATCGTAAGCTCGCCGTCGGGATTGGCCAGCCGTAAAGCGCCGTCGGTATCCCAGCCCAGCCAGCGATGACGTGCGTGCAAGCGTACACCGGCGCTGCGAAGGCGGTGCAGCCAAGCTCGTAGCAGCGGTGCGGCTTTCATTTCCGTGGGAAATACACGGCCCGAACTGCCGACAAAAGTTTTAATACCCAACTCATGTACCCACGAGCGCAAGGCATCCGGTGGCAACCGGTCGAGTAGTGTTTGCAACTGCTGCTGACGATCGCCATAGCGGGCGCAGAAGTTTTCATAGGCTTCGCTGTGGGTGATGTTCAATCCGCCGATGCCGGCCAGCAAGAACTTGCGGCCAAGCGATGGCATAGCGTCGTAAACATCAACCTGCACCCCTTTGCGACTAAGCGCTTCGGCGGCCATAAGCCCCGCTGGACCTCCACCGATAATGGCAACTTGAGGAGTTGAGCAATTGGGCATTGAGGTGGATTGGTTAAGTTTGGACAAGTGCATTTCTTAAGTGCCGCCGGTTTTTGTCACATTCAACTAATCGGTGGAATGTGTTTGCGTAGCTAACCGTTTTATATGGGCTGCAGCCAGCATTTGGGATTCACATAGTGTATGCCAGACCAAGCTTGTCATCGTAGTAAAAGCGCAAATCGTCAACCGAAGTACAAGAAAATGATCGGAGTGAATTCGCCATGAAACCGAACAGGTCATCCCTGTCCGATAGCAAGACATCTACCGGGGCAATCGCGGCGTTAAGCGCGCAAAAGCTCGACAGCATGGAAAATTGCGGTGATGATGTAAACGATTACATAAAAATTCGAGGATCAAGGTGTTAACCATCAGTCAAGTTGCCAAAATAGCAGGGGTTTCCGTGGCGACCATTTCACGAGTGCTCAACGATAGCCCATTGGTGACCGAGAAAACCAAACGGCATGTCCAGAAAGTCATTGATGAACTTGACTATCATCCGAATGTG
>JANNNT010000121.1:0-8822 GCA_031398685.1 Rhodocyclaceae bacterium
ATAAACAAAAACGAACAGTAACAACCAGATGACGTCGACAAAGTGCCAGTACCACGCTACCGCCTCGAAGGCAAAATGCCGTCCCGGCGTGAAATGCCCAGCCAGTGAGCGCAAAAAGATGACGATGAGCATGACCGTTCCCAGCATCACGTGAAAGCCGTGAAAACCCGTCAGCATGTAGAAGGTGGCGCCGTAGATGCCGTCGCGAATGGTGAACGTTGCTTCAGCGTACTCGTGGATCTGCAGCGAGATGAACACGATGCCTAAGGCGATGGTCAGCGCCAGGCCCAGCTTGAGCTGAAGTTGCCTACCCTTCTGCAGCCCCCAATGCGCCCAGGTTACGGTCGCTCCTGAAGTGAGAAGGATCAGGGTATTGAGCGCCGGGATACCCCACGCATCGACGGGGGTGAGAACGGTGTTTGCTGCCCCCGGGCCGGCGGTCGGCCAGGTCGCGCTGAATCCCGGCCACAGGAGTTGCGCGTCGGCCAGCATGGGCAAGGCGACGATGCGGGTGTAGAAGAGGGCGCCAAAAAAGCCGGCAAAAAATAGCACCTCGGAAAAAATGAACCACACCATACCCCAACGGAAAGAAGTGTCGACCTGGCTTGAATACTTGCCCGCCAGACTTTCCCTGATGACCACGCCAAACCAGCCGAACAGCATGATCAGCAGAATTCCCGCGCCGAGCGCCATGACATACGGTCCGGCGGCCATCTTGTTGAGCAGGAGGGCGAAGCCGCTCGCCAGCGTGAGCAGGGCGATCGAGCCGACCAGCGGCCAGATCGACGGCGGAGGAACGTAATAGACGTCGCTGTCGGTGGAGTGTGCTTGCATGGCGGCTCCCTTGGCCTACTTCACGAGCGGTGGGGTGACGAAGGAGTGGTACGGCGGCGGTGAAGTCTGCGTCCATTCGAGGGTGTCGGCGCCTTCCCACGGCTGATTGCCGGCCGGTAGTCCGCCGCGCACGCACTTGATCACGATGTACAGGAACAACAGTTGGCTGGCTCCGAGCAGAAAACCGCCAAGGCTGGAAATCATGTTGAACTCGGCAAATTGCAACGCGTAATCCGGGATGCGCCGGGGCATTCCCGCCAGACCGAGGAAGTGCATCGGGAAAAAGGTGATGTTGAAGGCAATCGCGGTCAGCCAGAAATGCAGCTTGCCGAGGCTTTCGTCATACATGTGGCCGGTCCATTTCGGCAGCCAGTAATACACCCCGCCCATGATGGCCATGGCCGAACCCGAGAAGAGTACGTAGTGGAAGTGGGCAACCACGTAATAGGTGTCCTGCAACTGGATATCGACCGGCACCAGTGCCAGCACCAGTCCGCTGAAGCCGCCGATGGCGAACAGGAAAACAAAAGCCAGTGCGAACAGCATCGGCGTTTCGAAGGTGATCGAACCGCGCCACAGGGTGGCCACCCAGTTGAAAACCTTGACCCCGGTGGGAATGGCAATCAGCATCGTGGTGTACATGAAGAACAGCTGCCCGCCCACCGGCATGCCGGTGGAGAACATGTGGTGCGCCCAGACGATGAAGGAAAGGAAGGCAATCGAGGCCACGGCATAAACCATGGAGATGTAGCCGAACAGCGGTTTGCGCGCGAAGGTCGGGATGATGGTCGAGACAATGCCGAAGGCCGGCAGGATCATGATGTACACCTCGGGGTGGCCGAAGAACCAGAAGATATGCTGATACATGACCGAATCGCCGCCGGCAGCCGCGTCAAAGAAATGGGTGCCGAAATTTCGGTCGGTGAGCAGCATGGTGATCGCGCAGGCCAGCACCGGCATCACGGCGACCAGCAGGAAGGCGGTAATCAGCCAGGTCCACACGAACAGGGGCATTTTCATCATCGTCATGCCGGGCGCGCGCATGTTGAGGATGGTGGTGATGATATTGATCGCTCCCATGATCGACGAAATACCCAGAATGTGTATGGCAAGAATGGATATGTCGTAAGCAATGCCGCCCTGGATGTAGAGCGGTGGATACATCGTCCAGCCGCCGGCAATCGCGCCACCGGGAACAAAAAACGTGGCGATGAGCAGCGTTCCCGCCGCCGGCAACAGCCAGAAACTCCAGTTGTTGAGACGTGGGAAGGCCATGTCGGAGGCGCCGATCATCAGCGGCACCTGCCAGTTGGCGAAACCCACGAGCGAGGGCATGATCGCGCCGAAAATCATGATCAGGCCGTGCATCGTTGTAAGCTGGTTGAACACGCCGGGCTGGAACAGTTGCAGGCCGGGCTGAAACAGCTCGGCGCGGATCAACATGGCCAGTGCGCCGGCAAAAAAGAACATGAACAGACTGAACCACAGGTACAGCGTGCCGATGTCCTTGTGGTTGGTACTGGTCAGCCACCGCATGATTCCTGTCGGGGCCCCGTGCTCGTGATCGTGGTGGGCAGCAACGTCAGTGGAGGTATACATTTGCAGGCTCCTTGTCACTTGCGCCGGGCGGCGACGTCGGCCGGTTGCACGACATCCCCCATTTTGTTGTCCCAGCTATTGCGTTCATAGGTAATGACCGCAGCCAGATCAAGATCCGACAACTGCTTGCCAAAGGCGGCCATGGCCGTTGGCGGCTTGCCGTTGAGCACAATGTCGATATGCCCTGCCTTGTCGCCACTAACGATCGGTGATTTGTTGAGTCCCGGGAAAGCGCCGGGGATTCCCAGGCCGGTCGGCTGGTGGCAGGCCGCGCAATTGGCGATGTAGACCTTTTCGCCGATGGCTTTCAGCTCAGCCATCTCATAGGTTTTACCGGCACTTGCGGCCGCAGTAGCCACCAAAGTCTTCTGTTCCTGCTTCCAGGCGGCGAATTGTTCCGGTGTCACCACCTCTACAACGACCGGCATGAAACCGTGGCCGACGCCGCACAATTCGGCGCATTGGCCGCGGTAAGTGCCCGGCGTGTCGGCCTTGAACCAGGCGTCGCGGATGAATCCCGGAACCGCGTCCTGCTTGACGCCAAAGGCAGGCACCCACCATGCGTGAATGACGTCGCTGGAGGTCATTACCAGACGAACCTTCTTCCCGGCGGGTACCACCATCGGGCGGTCAACTTCAAGGAGGTAGTTCTCACCTTTGGGCTGCGCACCATCAATTTGTTCCTTGGGCGTCGAGGTGTTGCTGATGAAGCGGATATCGTCGCCCAGGTACTCGTATTCCCATTTCCACTGGTGACCGGTGACCTTGATCGTCAGCTCTTCCTTGCTGGTATCCTTCATCGACACCACCAGTTGTGTTGCCGGCCAGGCCATGGCCAGCAGGATCAGCACCGGGACGACGGTCCACGCCACTTCCACCGTGAGGTTGTCGTGAAATCTCGCCGCTTGATGCCCTTTGGATTTGCGGTGCCGTACCAGGGCGACAAACATCGGAACGAACACGACCACAAAGATCGCGAAACAGATCCAGAGAATCAGCGTGTGCAGGTCGAAAATTTCTTGTGCCAGGCCGGTCGCCGGTGTGTGCAGATTCAGCCCATATTCGGCATAAGCCAGCGCCGGAATCAATCCGGCGAGCAGGGCGAACCCGGAGGGCATAGTACGAAATGAACGAATCGAGCGAATTGAACGAAATTTGCAGAAAGACGGACCAACGTGCTCGTCGGGTTGATTTGGCACCTTCAAGTTGTCTCCTCCCGCCCTTTATGATTTACGCTTGGGGTAACACTCTGACCTTATTCATAATAAAAGTTCATTGTCCTTCAATTTTTCTGATCTGAGGTTTCGCATGTGGCGGCTTTTCGTTTTGATACTGTTTCTGGGGCTGGCCGGCTGTACCCAGCCTGTACCGGCGTCCTTCAGCAATACCGACATCACCGGCGCCGAATTCGGGCGTTCGCTGGCGGGGCTCAAGAATCATTACGGAAAACCGAGCGCACTGGCCGACTTTCAGGGCAAGGCGGTGCTTCTTCTTTTCGGCTACATCTCATGCCCGGACGTCTGTCCAACAACGCTGACCCGCTTTGCCGGGGTGATGAAGCAGCTTGGCCGAGATGCCGATCGGGTGCAGGTGCTCCTGATCACCGTCGATCCCGAGCGCGATACCCCGGAGAAGCTTGCTGCCTATGTGACCGCGTTCAATCCCTCCTTCATCGGCCTGTCCGGCGACATGCCGGCGACCGAAACGGTGGCGAAAGAATTCAAGATCTTCTTTGCCCGCAGCAAGGAAGGCGGGCACCACCACGGGAGCTCAGCAGATTCATACATGATCGATCACTCGACCGGCAGCTACGTGTTTGACCCCGCCGGAAAAGTCCGGCTTTATGTCAAGGACGATGCCTCTGTCGACGCCATCGCAAGTGATCTGAAGCGCCTGCTGGCAGAAAAATAAAGCGTCGCCGGGTTTTCCGGCAGGCTTTCTTTCGGTTCACTGGGTGGCAAGGGTGTGATACGCATCTCACGACTGACGACTTGTTGCCCGGAATACCCCGTATACTTCCCCTACCTTTAAAACAGGAATTACTGGGGACACCGTGAAACTCAAACTGGCAACAAAAATTACCCTGCTTCAGTCGGGAACGATTCTGGTGGTCAGCTTGTGTGCGGCGCTATTCATGAAAGCCAATCTGAGCAGCAGCCTGATTGAGCGCGAGACGGCGCAGATGTCCGAAGTCGTCAAGCTCGTTGTCGACATGACCGACGCCTACCGGATCAATCTGGAGCAGGCGGCAACTGCCCAGATGCGTTTCTTCGAGAACCTGACGCAAGGAAGCTGGGTTGTTGACGAAAGCGAAAGCATCACGGTCGGCGAGAAGGCGCTTCCGGCGCTCAAACTCAATGGCCAGGCGGTCAACATGGACTTCGATATTCCTGATCGTCTGACCAAAATTACCGGAGCGGTGGCTACCCTCTTTGTCAAGCAGGGCGATGATTTCTATCGGGCGACCACGACGGTAAAAAAGGCCGACGGCAGCCGTGCCGTCGGTACGCCGCTGGGCAAGGCGCATCCGGGCTACAAGGCACTGATGGGAGGACAGGAATACACCGGCAAGGCCAACCTGTTCGGACGTGAATTCATGACCCAGTACAAGCCAATCAAAAGTGAGCAGGGCGAGGTGTTGGGCGCGTGGTTTATCGGCATTGATTTCACCGAGAGCCTGAAGGCGCTCAACCAGAAAATACAGGCGATCAAACTGGGGGGCAACGGCTACATTTTTGCTGTAGATACGCGAGAGGGCGAGCGGCGCGGCACTGCCCTGATCCATCCGACCCTTGAAGGCAAGAACTTGAGCGACCTGAAGGATGCGGAAGGTCGTGCATTCATGCAGGACATGATGGCGGAGAAGAAGGGAGTCAAACACTACCGCTGGAACGACCCGAAGACCGGGACGGCTTCCGGCAGTGTGGCGGTTTTCGAAACCTTTGATTCGTGGAACATGATGTTTGGCGGCTCCGTTTACGAGGAGGATGTCCAGGCGCTCTCGATCCATGCCGGCAAGCTGATTTTCATGGTCATGCTGCTGATGGCGGTGGGTCTGGCCGCGTTGTCGTGGTTCCTGATTGACCGTTTCGTGCTCAAGCCGCTGGGGGCAGAACCTGCCGAGGTGGCCGAGGTGGCACGCCGGATCGAATCCGGTGACTTGAGTCATCGGGATAGCCGGGCCGAAGAGGGAACCTTGATGGCCTGCATGGACGCCATGGCAATACGGCTACGCGAGGTGGTGGCGGAGATCCACCGCGCCAGCGAACAGACGACTCAGTTCGCGGAGAGTCTGAGCACGGAGGCGGAGCATCAGAACGTTGAAGCGATGGCGCAGAGCGAATCCGCGACGGCGATTGCCGCCTCGGTCGAGCAGATGACGGTGGCCGTGGAGCGCATTGGAGAAAGCGCCAGCACGACTCATCAGCGTTCCGTAGAGTCTCGGCAGAATGCACAGGATGGCGCCAGAATCATTGCGGATGCCGCGCTAGCCATGCAGCAGATTTCGGATACGGTGGCGCACGCTTCCGCATCGATCAAGGACCTGAGCCTGAGCACGGCGCAAATCTCCAATATTGCGACCACGATCAGGGAAATCGCCGATCAGACCAATCTACTGGCGCTCAACGCAGCCATCGAAGCGGCGCGCGCCGGTGAGCAGGGTCGCGGCTTCGCCGTTGTGGCCGACGAGGTGCGCAAGCTGGCCGAACGCACACGGCTGGCTACCCAGGAAATCTCCGGAATGATCAGCCATATCCAGTCGGGTACCGAACAGAACGTGGTCATCATGCAGGAGGCCATGGCGCGAACCGCAAACAGCACCAAGCTTGCGCAGCAAGCGGGTGAGTCGGTCAGCCGAATTTCGGAGAGCGCCGAGAAGGTTCTTCAGCATGTTGACGAGATCGGGATTGCCCTGCGCGAACAGGAAACGGGTAATGCCGAAATCGCCAGCCGTATCGAGAAGATCGCTTCCGGGGCGGATAGCCACTCGGCCTCAATTGCCCAAACCAAGAACACGGCCGACCGGTTGACTGAAAATGTGCGCCGGATGCGGTCGCTGATTTCGCACTTTCGGGTCTGATTTCCACCCGCCTGGCGTTGTTGAGCCTCTACGCGGTCGCCTCTGTCCAGTAATGCAGGCCGGGGCGGACTGGCGCAAGGCGCTCCTTCAATCCGGTCGATCGAGCTTGGTCGATAGGAGGATCGTCGAGAAGGTATCGACCACGCCCGTGATCTCGCGAATCTTGTCGATCACCACATCAAGTTCGTGGGTTGATTCGGTCGACAGCATGGCGCACAGGTCATAGCGACCGCTGACTGAATAGAGCTTGGTGATCTCGTGCCGCCTGGAGAGCGCACGGACCACCTCGGGCTCGTTTTTCGATTCGATCGAAATAAGAACCATGGCACGGATGCTGGAAGGTGCCCGAACAACCGACACATCCACGGTATAGCCGGTGATCACCCCGCCATCTTCCAGCGCCTTGAG
Source organism: Rhodocyclaceae bacterium (assembly GCA_031398685.1). Taxonomy (GTDB): domain Bacteria; phylum Pseudomonadota; class Gammaproteobacteria; order Burkholderiales; family Rhodocyclaceae; genus Propionivibrio. Next base: position 6,923 of record JANNNT010000121.1, read on the forward strand.
CCGCAGTTGAGCCGTACTCCGCGCACAGCCCAGCGCTTTCGCCAGCTTGACGATGGGCAGGCGGGCATTGACCTTGAGAAGTTCAATCAAATGGCGATCAAGTGCATCCAGGGAGGTAGGCATAAGCTCAGTAGGCAATCTGTACGATCGTCGGTCATTATGACTGACTTCAGCGAATTACTACAGCCGATTTGCCCGTTTCTGCCGGCAGCATTCGTGCCTAGACTTGTTCTTGTCGGTGCCTTTGACGGCGCCTGGTTAACAGCACAACTGACACAGACAAGGGGAATCGAATGCTGCATAAAGTCGAATTCAATCCAGCCAGGAATTTTCTCACGCGTGAAGAACTGGATGCCTACGATCCGGAATCCGAATCCTGGCAGAGGCAGTTTGCCCGCCGCTATACGCACCATTCAGAACTCAAAAACATCCTGAACAATATCGAGGATGTGAACGAGACCGTCTACAACAAATTTGCGATTGCGATCACGCCGTACATGGCCAAACTGATGGATCGCGACGACCCGAACTGCCCCATCCGTCTCCAGTACATGCCATCGCACTATGAGGAAACCAAACCGGGCTTTGCCACTTCGCTCGACGAACTGGGCGAGGAAGGCGACACCATTCCGGGCACCAGCGTCGTGCACCGCTATCCCCGCCGCGTGCTGTTTCTGGTCAGCAACACCTGCGCCACGCTGTGCCGCTTCTGTACGCGCAAGCGCATGGTCTCGCAGCCGGACGGTTCGGTGGCCAAGGATCGCATCGAAGCGTCCATCGATTACATCGCCGGCAACAAGGACATTGACGATGTTCTGCTCTCCGGCGGCGATCCTTTGACGTTCACCGACGAGCGCCTGGACTACATTCTGGGTGAGCTGCGCCGTCGCGCTCCGCATGTGCGCTTCCTGCGCATCGGTTCGCGCATGGTCGTGCAACTGCCCACCCGGGTCACGCCCGAACTGTGTGCCGTACTGGAAAAACACCGCGTGCAAATGGTCAACATCCATATCGCCCACCCCAAGGAAATCACCCCACTGCTGCGCCGACGCGTGAAAATGATTCAAAAAGCCGGCATCATGATGGGCTTGCAGCTGGTCTGCCTCAAAGGCGTCAACGATGACGTCGCCGTCATGCGTGAACTGTTCATGCAGTCGATCGAGATGGGTGTCCGTCCCTATTACGTCTATTCAACCGACATGGTTGAGGGAGCGCATCACTTCGTCGTGCCGCACCGGCGCATGCTCGAACTTTACGAGGGCCTGCGCGGCTGGATCAGCGGCCCGGCGGTGCCAACCTTCGTTGTCGATGGCATGGGCGGCCTCGGCAAGCTGCCGATCATCCCGAGCTACGTGAGCGAAGAAGTGCTGCCGGACGGCAGTGGCACCACCGTCAAGTGCCGCAACTACAAAGGCATGACGGTCGAAATGCCCGGACTGGGTCAGGACTTCAGCCTGCCCACCCAAAGCAATTGATGTATTACATTCCCAAACCGTCCGTGACTTTGTCGACTTCGCCTTGCCGTGCTACAGCACTGTCTGCGGCTCGTCTTCGCGTCACAAACGATTCGGAAATGTAATTTACAGGACCAGGGATATGAAAAAAGGCTCACCCTACGGCACGCATCGCGTGCTCGAACCCCAAGGCGTGCTTCCGCAAGGCGCCTGGAAAATCGACAACACGATGGAGATCTACGACAACGAGATTCTGATCGACGTGTCGAACCTCAATATCGACGCGGCCAGCTTCACGCAGATCAAGAAAGAGGCGGGCGGAGACGAGGCGCGTGTCGCGGAAATCGTCCTAGGCATCGTTGCCCGGCGTGGCAAACACCACAATCCGGTGACGGGTTCCGGCGGCATGCTGATTGGCACGGTTCTGCAGATCGGACCGGCGCTCG
>JANNNT010000166.1:0-2154 GCA_031398685.1 Rhodocyclaceae bacterium
TTCGACGGTGTCATTCCATTGCGGGCGCACCACCGGCGCGCTGGCGCTATCCTTCAGGGCCATGAGCTGGGGAATGAAGGACAACACATCATTCGGTGCATGCTCACCGTCAAGCAGCAACCAGTCGAACCCGGCCAGGCCAAGGACTTCCGTGGTGATCGGGCTGCCCAGCGAGCACCAGCACCCGATCAGTTGTTTACCTGCAATGAGGTCAAGGCGAAACTGATTCGGAAATGCGGAGTACGGTTGTGTGCTTGTCATGATGATTTCCTGTTATCGCACCAGACACGGACGCTTGTTGTCGAACGTCCAGCCCGGAATCAGGTACTGCATGGCGACGGCATCGTCGCGGGCACCCAGCCCCATGGCCTTATAGGCCTGGTGCGCCTTTTCCACTTCCACCATGTCGATCTCGATGCCCAGGCCGGGTTTGGCCGGCACGCGGATCAATCCGCCTTCGATCTTCAGCGGCTCTTTCGTGAGGCGCTGCCCGTCCTGCCAGATCCAGTGGGTGTCGATGGCGGTAACCTTGCCTGGTGCGGCGGCACCGACGTGGGTGAACATGGCCAGCGAAATGTCGAAGTGGTTGTTCGAATGCGAACCCCAGGTCAAGCCGAACATCTGGCACATCTGCGCCACGCGTACCGAGCCTTGCATCGTCCAGAAGTGCGGGTCGGCCAGAGGAATGTCGACCGACTGCAGCTGGACCGAATGCGCCATCTGGCGCCAGTCGGTGGCGATCATGTTGGTCGCCGTGGGCAAGCCCGTGGCGCGGCGGAATTCGGCCATCACTTCGCGCCCGGATAAGCCGTTCTCGGCACCGCACGGGTCTTCGGCGTAGGCCAGCACGCCATGCTTGTCGCGACACAGGCGGATCGCTTCTTCCAGCGACCACGCGCCGTTCGGATCAAGCGTGATGCGCGCCCGCGGGAAACGTTCGTGCAGTGCGATGACGGCGTCCATCTCGACCTCGCCGGCCAGCACCCCGCCCTTGAGCTTGAAGTCGTTGAAGCCGTAGCGTTCGTGGCTGGCTTCGGCCAGGCGAACGATGGATTCCGGCGTCAGCGCCTCTTCATTGCGCAGGCGGAACCAGGCGTTGCCGGCCGCGGGCTCGCTGCGATAAGCGAGCGGGGTCTTGTTGCGGTCGCCGATGTAGAAGAGATAGCCGAGGATCTCGACAGCATCCCGCTGCAGGCCCTCACCGAGCAAGGCGGCCACCGGCACATTCATGAACTGGCCCAGCAGGTCGAGCAGGGCGGACTCCACACCGGTGATCGCGTGAATGGCGGTGCGCAAGTCAAAGGTCTGCAGACCCCGGCCACCGGAATCGCGATCGGCAAAGGTCTTGCGCATGGCATTCAGGATGCTGTTGTATTCACCCAGGGTCTTGCCGATGATCAACGGGCGCGCATCCTCTATGGTCTGGCGGATGGCTTCACCGCCCGGCACTTCGCCCAGTCCGGTGCGGCCAGCACTGTCCTTCAGGATAACGATGTTGCGCGTGAAGTACGTGCCATGCGCGCCACTCAGATTGAGCAGCATGCTGTCCTGTCCTGCTACCGGGATCACCCGCATTTCTGCCACTACCGGAGTATCCCGTCCGGTATTCCCCGCTGTTTGCTCAGTCATTCAGTGCTCGCTTGATGTGGAAAACAGGTTTCATCCCTTGTTAACAATCGGCGGGAACGGGTAAACTAAACGCTGTCGAGACGCCCTGTTTTTGTTAATCAGATCTCGTATGTCGTCGTACGTCTTATTTCAGAGTATAATGAGTCCCTGTGTTTTTGCAAGCAGAATATACTGACCCGGATAGAAGACCCTCATGACCCCGCCAAACACCATAACCTTGCCGCGCAAGCGCTCCCGCAGTCTCGCCCAGGAGGTGATGAACGACCTGGCCGGGAAGATTCGCAACGGCCTCTACAAGCCCGGGGACAAGTTGCCGACCGAGCCGGAAGTCATGTCGGAACAGGGGGTAAGCCGCACCGTCGTGCGCGAAGCGATGTCCCGATTGCAGGCCGCCGGATTCGCGGAGACACGGCATGGCGTCGGTACGTTTGTACTGCCCCCGCAGGCGCCCGCAGCGCCTTCGCTGGATTCCATGACAGTCGTCACCATCCGCGACGTACTGGCCATGCTGGAACTCAGAATCAG
>JANNNT010000180.1:0-11105 GCA_031398685.1 Rhodocyclaceae bacterium
CAGCGAACTGGTTTCCGAAATCAAGAACGAACCCGATTACACCCCGGCGCTCAAGGCGCTCGCCTGAAGCCATCTCCCTTTCCGGCATCCGGACTATTGGGAAGCAAACATCATCCCGGCTTTCGCCGGGATGACAGGGCATTCGATACTGCAAGAAGTGACATCCCCTACTAAAACCCAAAGCAAACTTTGCATCGGAAGTTTGAAAAAACACACAATTGAACGGGGGGTTCTCTGGAATTTTGAGCAGACGGCTATTGCCCCACGTTCATATAGCCATCAGACTTCCTCACCGACCCAATTTGGGCTTGCAACACATTGGGGCGGCTGTCGTTTTAAATGCCTACTTACGGCCCACAACGAGGTATCCCCATCGATTCGAAGAGGTTTCACGCGGCTTGTAAATCTCCACAGTCTGTTGGCGTCTCAGTCATGGATCGACTCGTCCATACGCTACTGCTAATCGTCTTCTTGCTGGGTTCGAGTGCGCAAGCACAAGGCTACGCCGGAGCCCCGCGCGTAGTCGCCGCACTGGCACAGGGACTGGCGGCGGAACAGGGGATCGGTATCAGACAGAATCCCGATCTGGCCGCCGAGCTCTATTGCGACGCCGCAACCATGGGTAGTTCAGAGGGGTTTTTCCGAATCGGACGCATGCTGGCCCAGGGATCGCCTAAGCTGCGCAACCCGCGTTTGGCGAACGCCTATCTCGCGCTCGCTGCCCGTCTCGGTCACCGGGAAGCGAGCATGCTTCATGACCCACTGGTTGAGAATGCGAGGATCGATGAAATATGCAACATCACTCGTGGACACGTCGCAGAGCCGAAGTTTGATCTTGAAGGGTATATTGCCGGGCTAGCCCCGGCCAAGCGAAGCCTCGCCGCACTCATCCGCAAGAAGGCCCCGCAATACGGTGTTGACGCGCGTATGGCGTTGGGTATTGCCCTCGCGGAATCGAATCTCGATGCCAACGCCGTTTCGCCCAAAAACGCTCAGGGCGTAATGCAACTCATCCCCGATACTCAGGATCGGTTTGGCGTAAAAAAGCCGTTCGATCCAGAACAGAACATCAAAGGTGGGCTGGCCTACCTGAAGTGGTTGCAGAACCGTTTTAGCGGAAACCTGACACTGGTAGCCGCTGCATACAATGCCGGCGAGGGTAACGTTGAACGCCATGGCGGTGTTCCTCCGTTCCGCGAAACAGAGGACTACGTACGACGGGTGCTCAACTTCTCCGGAATGGTCCGCCAACGCTCAGAATGAGAACGTGATCACAAAGAATCCCCATGGTTCTCATTCTTGCTGCACTGGATCGTGGGAGTTATTGGGCGTGGATACTGCTCGTGTGTGGCTCCAGAATCGCTGATAGAAAATCTTACTCCAGGATTTGTTTAGCGGCATGCGAAGTGGCGCACCTTCCAGCTGCCTGTTTTTACTTCAGTCGCCAGAGCATAACGGCTAAAATTCGCCACATACCAAACGATGATTACCCGCGGGCCCTGCTCTGCCGCCCTCCAACCAATCGGACTTGCGCAAAAAACTGCGCAGGTCCGTGAATTCAAATACTAGCCATCTGAGGTTCGACTATGCCGCCTATCCTCGATCGCGTTGATCACGTTCACGTTTATGTCGCTGACTTAGCGGCGTCGGAGCAGTGGTACGCAAACGTCCTTGGCTTCACCCGAGTTCCCGAACTGGCGTTCTGGTCTCCTAATGGTGGCCCACTTACGATCGGCAATCCATCTGGAACCGTCCACATTGCGTTGTTCGAGCGCCCTGCAGAGAAGTGCCGCTCCACTGTCGCATTCGCCGCAAGTGCCACAGAGTTTCTTGCCTGGCTCACACACCTCGAAAGCGTGCTCGGTCACCCAGTGCAAGCCATCGATCACGAGGCGTCTTGGTCACTGTACTTTTCTGACCCCGATGCAAACCCATTCGAAATCACATCGTATGAGTACGCCGTGCTGGCGTCGCAGTTTCGCAAGGCCGATGGCTAACCTTCTCGCCGACTAAACCCGAGGCCGGGTTTAGGTATACGTCTGTGCTTTTCGAAAAACCGGCTTATATCGGCGCTACAGGGAATCCGCTGGGATCGGCCGACCCGTGAGGTAACCCTGTATCAACTGAAAACCCATTTCGATACAGACTTGCGCCTCTTCTTCATCTTCCACGCCCTCGGCAAGCGGCACGGAACCCGTCGCCAGTACCATTTGCACCAAATCCCTGACAACCTGACGCTTGCGTTCACTCGCCTTATGCAGGCCGCGAATCAGCGACATGTCAAATTTGACGAAGTGCGCGGGAACGTCGGCCAGTTCGAGCAAACGCGCCTGCCCGGCACCAAAATCGTCGTAGGCGAAACGGATGTCCAGCAGCGCCAGGCGGTTGGCGAATTCACGCAGCTTCACGGTGTCGGTCACCGCCGATTCGTGAATCTCCACGACAATACCGAGTTTGGGCGAAGCGTGGCGAAGACGTTCGAGCGAGGCGAGAAAAACCTCGCTGAATGTCTCTTTTGGGTGTGCATTGATGAATAGGGTATGGTCCGTAAAGTGCGGGACAATCTTGCTGATGCCAAAATCGCGGAAAGCCAGGCTTAGATCAAGCTCACGATCCATCGCCTCCGCCAGACCAAACAGTTCGATCGGCGTGTTCGGCAGCAGCGGATGGTTTGCGCGCCCTAGAAGCTCATAGCCGACGACCTGCCGTGTAAGCGCATCAACGATCGGCTGGGCTGCGCCAGATAGGCCATAACCCAGGATCAGCTCGTCAAACTCGGCCTCGTTCGGCACGAAGTATTCCGAAAGCGCCATGTTCGCCGGCATGATCGTGGTGAGCATCTCATCGAACGACAGCACATTTTTCTGGTCCACCAGGCGCATTCGCAGTTTGAACTCGGCACTGGCAAAATGAATGATGTCGTTCTCGTTGAGCAGACAGTAGCCTTCAATCCGACGCCGATTGACGAACGTGCCGTTGGTGCTGTTCTCGTCGACGAGTCGGATCTGACCGCTGATGTCACGGGACAGCACGGCATGGACACGGCTCAGTCCAAGGTTCGCAATCACCAGATCGTTCTCCTTGCTACGGCCGATTCGACACGGCAGCTGGGTAATCACGAAGTCGACGTGAGCACCATCTGTGCCGAAGGACTCCAAAGACCACTGCTTTTCCAACGCATCGCTCCTGTTTCACGTTGTACGATTATATTGGAATATTAGAAAAATGAGCCAATTAAACGGCTACCCCGCGTTCCCAGAGTGAGTACGTCGGATTATAGTCTATTGAAAATAGTTCTCTGGCGTCGGCCGGCAGAGCCTGCCGAATGACGTTTTACCGAAGCATGCTGCGGAAAGCGTATGGATATTTGCTCGCAGGGTATTGATTCGAAGATAGCCGTATCTATTCACTGACTTACCCCACACGGACTTCCGGTAGACACACTTGAGAGCAACCGATAGAGTTGGGCTCATCAGAGTAATTTGCTGAAAACTGTGGCTAATTTCGGTTTTCGGTTTTTCTACCCCAATGGAACATATCAAATCCAGAATCGAAAAAATTGATGTGCGCGGCCTTCGCTACAATATTCGGCACTGGGGGCCAGCCGATGCGCCCACGTTGTTTTTCCTGCACGGCAGGATGGATTGCTCCCCCACCTTTCAGTTCGTTGTCGATGCGCTGCAAGGATCCTGGCACGTGATCGCCCCGGATTGGCGTGGTTACGGCGAATCGGAATGGTTGTCCCGTCCGTACTGGTTTCCCGACTACTACGCCGATCTGCAATGCCTGCTGGACTATTACTCACCCGGCAAGCCGGCGAGGCTGGTCGCACACAGCATGGGTGCAAATATCGCCGGTGCCTATGCGGGTGTTCAGCCTGAGCGCGTTTGCCAACTGGTCATGCTCGATTTTCTGGGACTTAAACCGGCGATCGATGAGAATTCGCCTACCTTGATCGGGGCGTGGCTCAAAAACATTCGAAAGGCCCCTCCTCTGGGCATTTTCCAGAACTGCGAAGCGCTGGCCGGCCGTTTGATGGAGTTGAACCCCCGATTGAGCGAGAATCGCGCCGCGTTCCTATCCTGGAGCGTTAGCAGGGTTCGCAGCGACGGGCTGGTTGAAATGGCGTGTGATCCCTGGCACAGGATTCCCTCGCCGATGGTCTATCATGCCGACGATGCGATGGCGAACTGGAAGAGAATCGAGGCGCCCGTTCAGTTGTTGATTGCCGAGCACGGCCTGGTCAATCAGCGATTCGGCAATGACGTGCCTGAATTCAACAAACGTATCTGTAGTTTTCACAATTTGCAGACCGCGACCATTCCCGATTCAGCGCACAATCTTCAGCATGATCAACCGGAGCTCGTTGCCGCCGCGCTTGAGCAATTCTTGTCGAGGGACTGAATCGGTCTGAATACTTGGGGATGTCGCCCGACGACCCCAATCCTATGAATGGATAATCACTCATGACAAACTTTGATTTACGAGCAAAAACGTGGGATACCGATCCCATGAAGGCAGCACGAGCTCAAGCCGTTGCGGAGGAAATTCGGGCTCAGGTGCCGCTCGCGCCGCACATGACCGCCCTCGAATACGGCTGCGGAACCGGCTTGCTGAGTTTTGCTCTGCAAAATCATCTGAAGCACATCACGCTGGCGGATAGTTCCAGTGGAATGCTGGCCGTCCTTCAGGAGAAGATCACGTCCAGTGGCATCAAGAACATGAGTCCGATGAAGCTTGATCTGGTTTCTGATCCGCTGCCGCAGGAGAGGTATGGCCTCATCCATACGCTGATGACCTTCCACCACATTGCGGATATCGACGCGATGCTGCGGGACATGTATTCGCTGCTCGCCTCGCCGGGCTATCTGTGCATTGCAGATCTGGATAGCGAAGACGGTTCGTTCCACGGATCAGATTTCTCCGGGCACTGCGGATTTGATCGTGAAACCTTGCGCCGGCAGGCCAGCCAGTCAGGATTCCAAAACATCAGATTTTCAACCGTTTTCAGCATCAAAAAAGTCGTGTCGACCGGGGGCGAACAGGATTTCCCGGTATTCCTGATGGTGGCGGAAAAGCTCTGAATGAGAGAATTTCCTCCTCAAATCAAGCAAACGAATAATTGCGAACTTGCCACGGTAGAATCCGACTTGCCCCCTGACTTTGACCCGCCTATGAATTCCAATCCTCAATCCGCCTGCCCCTCGTGCAAGCAACCGATGACACGGCTTGAATTGCCGCAACGAAAATTCGGCACGCTGACGCTTGATCTGTGTTTCCCATGTCAGGGAATCTGGTTCGACCCGTTTGAAAGCCAACAGATCACTCCGGGTGGAATTATCGATCTGTTCAAACTGATCCACGCCCACCGCGACACACCGCGCAGCCAGCATCCAACCACCTTGCATTGTCCCCGCTGCAATGATCGGTTGCTTGCTGGGCTCGACGTCGTTCGTAGCGGTCGCTTTACCTATCAGCGCTGCTTGCAGAATCACGGTCGCTTTACGGTTTTTGCGCAGTTCATGATCGAAAAAGGGTTTGTACGCCAGCTTGCGCCCGCCGAAATCAAGGCGCTGGCCGCACGCATCGGTACGGTCCATTGCACCGGCTGTGGGGCACCGATCGACATCCGCACGGAAGATATCTGCCCGCATTGCGCCTCGCCGATCTCAATTCTTGACCCGGAAGCGGTCGAAAAGACACTGGCCGATTTCCAGCACAAAGAATCGGTCCGGACGCACCGCGACCCGGAAGCGCTGGCCGATGCGCTGATGGCTATTGAAAGGCAGCGCAGGCCTCGGAACACGCCGGAATCAGTTGCGCTGACGGGTGACATGTTTTTGTCAGGCGTTGGAATCGTTTTCGATTTTCTGAGCTAACACGGTTGCCCTCGCAACTTCCAAGGAAAAATCGGTTTGGCAAGCCATTTTTTTGCCGGCCCGTCGGACTCCCGAACTCAGTGTTCAAATAAGGCTAAACGCTCGCTGACGACACCTGCGCCGTCAGCGATCTCAGCCTTCTCGGCGGCAAAGTCGATGCGCAGTTCGGCCCAGTCTTCCCCGTTTGTCCAGCGTGCGATGAAACACCGTTCGTCGCAGTCAGGCAGGGAGAACTCGCCCGCAAAGGCGGCATGGGTGTTGCGCCAGCGCATCAGACGGAAAAGTTTCTGCACAACGGGGCGCTGCATCTGCCTATCGATTTCGTCGGGCGAGTAATAGTGGCGGTTTATGTCGCGGCCCACCTGGGTGCGCTCAAGCAAATCCATGTCGTTTTCGCCTGCCAGCAAGCCAGCGTAGTAGACCTGCGGAACACCCGGGGCGAAGAACTGGATGGCGCGCGCCAGCAGATAGTCGCGGTCGTTCCGGCCGAGTGCGTCGTAGTACGTGCAATTGACTTGGTAAAGATCCAGATTGCTGGCTGCAGCACCGGTCGCTTTGCGACTCTGGCCGCGACTATTGGCGTGCATCTGTTCGACCAGTTGGTTGATCGCTGCCGGAGGCATCAGGCCGGAAGCGCCCGCCGTACCGGCCTCTGCGCCCACATCAATGACGCCGATCCCATCGTGCGTATCGAGCACGGTCACCGCATTGCGCGGGCTGATGGCCAGCCATGCCTTGAGATATTGACCCGTCTTGTTGATCAGCGCGTGAAGCACGAGCGGCGGCAATGCAAAATCATAGACACGGTCGACACGCTTGGCGATTTCGATCTGCTTGCGGTAATGGGAATGAATCTCGACGAGCACTTCCATGCCGCGCTGTCGAGCTGCCACCGTCAATTCGTCGATGAAACTGAAAGTCTCCGGAATCATGAAGCAACGTGTACCCGCTTTCTTGATGGCATAACCGGCGGCGTCGAGGCGGACTGAGCGAATATTGGCCTTCTCGAAGGTGTCAAGAATGCTGTTCAGGTACTGCCGACCACAGGGATGGGTGACGTCGATATCAATTTGATTGCTGGTGAACGTTGTCCATAGCAGCGCTTTGCTGCCGTCGCCCAGCGTGGTGTAAGTGAAGGGCAACCCGGGTCGCGGCCGGTAGATCGTAAGCAAGTCCTCTTCCGTGGCACCGGCAGGGAAAATGCTGGAAAACCGCAGGAAAAGGCCGTTAAATTCGGAGGCCTCGACTTTGTCTGAATAGTCCAGGAACTGGGGCGATTGGGCGGAGACATGATTCACAATCAAGTCGGCCATGACTTCATAGTGCTCACCGAGCTCGCGTACGTCATCCCAGTTTCCGACCCTAGCATCAACTTCGGTGTGGTCGATCGGATCAAAGCCCGCATCGGCACCATCAATCGGATTGAAGAAAGGCAGAATATGGACGCCACCAAACAGCCCTTTAAATGGCCCTTCGAGGAGACGGGAAAGCGTATTGAGATCGCCGCCAAGACGATCGGCATACGTGCTGAGCTGAATCCGATTCTTCATGGCAGTACCCCTGAAATGTCGTTGGACAATAAAAACATAATCTCTAGCGACGTGTAGTGTTCACGATCGCAACTAGCCGCAACCTAATTCTGCGGCGCAGATTTCCGGCATAAAGCGCAATTGATAGCATTTCCGAGACGACTCGAAAACAAATCCAAAGCGCTTTTGCTGCATAGTATATGAGAAAAAATGGATTTTCACGCGTCTTTTTCAACAAACATTTCGATTTTCAGTTCACGGACGCGACCAAGAGGCCCCGCGACACGAAAGGTGCAGACCTGGCTTTATCGGCTTTGATGGGAAATAAATCGTTCCCGTCCCGTCTATTGGAGAAGCTCAGTCAGGACGTGGCTACACCGAAGCTCGAAACGAAAGCTGCACTGGAAATGGCAATGCGTCTCAGGGCTCAGCGCGGCGCCGGACCGTCCGAAATACCGAGGTGGAGATGTGGTTTCCACAACACTTGCAACTTGGAATGAGGGATCCCCCGCATCACGCCCAGCATCAGTTCTGCCAGCTTGCGACCCACTTGATCCGGCGTTGGCTGCTCAATGGAGGTGACATTCTGCTGATCGAGCAAAGTGTCCTCCGGTAAACCGTCATAAATGATCAAGGAGCAATCCCGGCCCAGAGACAACCCCGCTTCTGCCAACGCCCGAATCGCGCCGACCCCGGCCTGGTTGTTGTCCACGATGACCGCTGTCGGGCGACTGGGCAGGTTAAGGAAGCGGTTCATCACAGCGTAGGCCGCGCGCCGCAAAAAACCGGCTTCACATAACAGCTCGGAGTCCACGCACAGGCCGGCCGCCTGCATGGCGGATATGAAGCCTGAATGGCGTTGTGCGGCGAAGTTCAGATCCAGATTCGCGTGGATGTAGCCGATCCTCTGGTGGCCCAAGGACACCAGACGCTCAACAGCAAGACGGGTACCCAACTCGTTGTCGAAGTCGAACCAGGCGAATCCGGAAGGATCGCTCGTGCGCCCGTAAGAGACGAAGGGAAACTTCGATTGCCTGAGAAAGCGGATGCGTTCGTCCTCAAGGTGCGTACGTGCAACGATGAGGCCATCGACACGTTGGGCGCGGATTAGGCGCTGGTACGTTACCAGTTCATCGTCCTTGCCGGCTGAAGCGATGAGCACGTCGATATGTTCTTCGTTGAAACGAGCCGTTATGCCTTCGAGCACTTCGAGGAAACGCGGATCACCCAGATAGGTGGCGTCAAGCGGATAAACCAGGCCGATCGCATCGGCCTTGCCCATCGCCAAGCGCCGTGCCATGGCATTGGGTTTATAGCCGTGCTTCTGGGCCATATCCATGACGCGCTGGCGAGTCGTTTCGCTGACATCGGCGTAGCCGTTGAGTGCCCGGCTAACCGTTGTCTGTGACAGCCCGAGGATGTCTGAAAGCTCTTTAAGGTTCATTGTCGTAGGCTTCGTTAGTCTGCATGGCAGGCAGTCCACCCATAGGCTGACGGCACTCCCACGCCAAGCGCAGCATTATGACGCAGACGACCTGACTAATACACCCATGGTCAGGCTTTGGTGAACAAGAGCGAACCACCAAGTCACCAAGAACACCAAGTTACACCAAGAAATTCGAATGGTTTTCTTGGTGTAACTTGGTGCCTTAGTGGTGAAGATTTTGTAGCGGCCTACCCGCCCTTGACCGACCCGGCGAGCAATCCACGAACAAAGAAGCGCTGCAGCGAGAAGAACACGGCCACGGGCACCGCAATCGAGACAAAGGCACTGGCGGTAAGAATCTCCCAGCTCTCGCCACGCGAGCCCATCAAATCGTTGAGCCTGATCGTCAGCACGATGTTCTCCGGCTGCTTGCCCAGATAGATCAGCGCAATCAGGAAGTCATTCCACACCCACAGGAACTGGAAGATCGCAAAGCTGGCCAGCGCCGGAATCGACAGGGGCAAGACAATACTGATAAAGATCTGGAAATGCGACGCCCCGTCCATGCGTGCGCTCTCAATGATGTCTCGCGGCAGCGCCGCGATGTAATTTCGCAACAGATAGATGGCCAACGGCAGACCGAAGGCCGAGTGCGCCAGCCAGACCCCGAGGTAGGATTTCGACTCGATGCCCAGGGTCTCACCCAGCTGATTGTAGAGCCGCAGCAAGGGAATCAGCGACATCTGCAAGGGCACCACCAGCAATCCGACGACCACAATGAATAACCACTTGCGACCGGGAAAATTCATCCAGCTGAAGGCGTACGCAGCGAACGCGGCAATCAGGATCGGAATGAAGGTGGCCGGGATCGTCACCTTGAAGGTATTCAGGAAGGCCTGCCCCACCCCTTCGGAGGTGATCACCTTTTCATAGTTCTGCGTCAGGAACACCGGCGGCGACGCGGCGATGAAGTAGATGCGGATACCGTTGTTCTTCTCGTAGGGGCCGCTCAGCTCCAGGCGATAGCTACTGTCAGCGGCGACCGTGAGCGTGCCGTCCGGCGTGCCGTCTTCCTCGTCGAAGACCTGCCCGTCGGCAATCGCGATCTTCTCGCCGGCCTTGAATTCGCCCGGATTGGCTGTCTTCAGCGAAAACTTGCTGATTTTGACACCCGCCTGCTCGGCGAACAGGCGTCCGCTAATGACGTACTTGTCACCCTCCTGGACGACGCTTTGCGCGCCCCCGGTGCGCCGCATGTCGGCGCGGGTTTGTGTGGACAGGGCGGTCCACCAGCCACTGGAAATCAGCTGCGTCTTGTCGCGGAAACTCGACACCAGCAAGCCGAAGGTCGGCATCACCCAGACGACGACGATGGCCACCAGCAGCAGCTGCGCGGCAATGGCCGAGGGACTGAAATATTTCTTCATCGCATTCATCGCTGCGCCTCTTCGGTACGGAACCGGCGAATGTTGAAGGCCATCACCGGGATCACGGCAAACATCAGGACCATGGCCAGGGTAGAACTGCGCCCGTAATCGCCGCCACCGCGGAACATCCAGTCGTACATCAGGTTGGCCAGCACGCTGGTATCCCACTGGCCGCCGGTCATGGCTATGACGATGTCGAAGACCTTGAGCACGGTGATGGTGATGGTGGTCCACACCACCAGGATGGTCGACATCACCTGCGGCACCATGATCTCGAAAAAGATCTGCAGTTCGCTGGCGCCGTCGATGCGCGCCGCTTCGATGGTTTCGGTTGGCACACCACGCAGTGCCGCGGACAAAATCACCATGGCAAAGCCGGTCTGAATCCAGATCAGGATCACCATCAGGAAGAAGTTGTTCCAGAAGGGAACGGTGACCCAGGCCTGCGGATCAAAGCCCATGCCGGTGACGATGGCGTTGATGATGCCGATCTGCTCCGAGCCAGGGCCGCGGTAGTCGTAGACGAACTTCCAGATCACGCTGGCGCCGACGAAGCTGATGGCCATCGGCATGAACACCATGGACTTGGCGAAGTTGCCCCACCACACGCGGTCGGCCAGCACGGCGACGATCAGCCCGAAAATGGTGGCCAGGGTCGGGACCACCAGCAGCCACATGAAATTGTTGCGAATCGTGATCAGGAAGTTCTGATCCACGAAAACCCAGCGGTAATTGGCCAGTCCGACGAAGGCATCGTCCGTTGAGTTGTAGAAACTGAGCCGGAAGGTTTCGAGCAGGGGATACAAAAGGTAGACACCCAGCAGCAACAGGGCGGGCGCCAGGA
>JANNNT010000200.1:0-7663 GCA_031398685.1 Rhodocyclaceae bacterium
GGTGCTGGTCCCATTGGGGCTCTGCTGATTGGCGCGGTGCGTCATGCCGGAGCGCTTGAAATCGTGGCCATCGACCTCTCCGATGCACCACTCAAGGCGGCCAAGGCCATGGGCGCGACGACTGTGATCAACGCGGCACACGAGCCCGACCGGCTGATGGCGGACTATTCGGCCGACAAGGGTTATTTCGACGTCGTCTTCGAATGTACCGGCGTTGGCGCGGTGCTCAAGCATGCCTTCCCGGTCATTCGTCCGCGCGGGACAATCGTGCAGGTGGGCGTCTCCGGTGGTGCCGACATCCCGATCAATGCGCTGGTGGCCAAGGAAATCCGGCTGGTCGGCACGCACCGTTTTCACCACGAATATGCCGTTGCGGCGCGCCTGATCCGCGATCGGCTTATCGACGTGCGGCCGGTGATTTCCGCAACCTTCCCGATGGAGCGCATTGCCGAAGCCTTCGAAGTCGCCCGCGATCGCTCCGCCCAGATGAAGGTGCAGCTCAGTTTTGGCTGATCGGGCTGCGTGGTGATGGGGAATCGAGTAAATGACAAAAAATAGAACGCCATTCCATTTTTTGTTTTATGTGGTATTATATTGGAACGATGTTCCATTATAACGGAGGCTGATTTGAATAGCAGGCATGTCGTGATCGTTGCGGATTGTGATCACCAGTCCATCGATATCGAGAAGGCGGTCCTGGCGGAGATGTCGCCTGAACTGCCCTGGCTGAAGTGCAGGACCGAGGACGAAGTCATTGCCCAGTGCGCGGACGGGGAAGGAATCCTTATCATGTACGCCCCCATGACGCGGCGGGTAATGCAGCATCTGAAGCGCTGCAAGATCATAGCCCGCTATGGAGTGGGCGTTGATACCATTGATTTGCAGGCGGCGGCTGATCTTGGCATTATCGTCAGCAATGTGCCGGACTATGGAACTCACGAAGTCTCGGATCATGCGCTGGCCATGATGCTCTGCCTGACGCGGAAAATTGCGTATGCCAGTTCACTGGTCAAGCAGGGGAAATGGGATTTCCGACTGATGCATCCGGTGCATCGCCATCAGGTACAGACCATCGGCATCATCGGAATTGGCCGGATCGGCGGCGCCATGGCGCACAAGACCCACGCCCTGGGGATGAAGGTCATTGCGCACGACCCGTACGTCCAGCCGGACCAAGTGCCGGATTACGTCACTCTGGTCAGTCTTGAGGAGTTGCTCGGGCAGTCCGACGTGGTCTCCGTGCATTGCCCGTTGTCGGACTCCACGCGCTACCTGCTCGACGAGGAAAAACTCCGCCTGATGAAACCGTCGGCCTACCTGATCAATACCGCACGCGGTTACATCGTCGATGAAGCGGCGCTGGATAAAATGCTCGGCGAGAAAAAGCTGGCGGGTGCGGCGATGGACGTATTCAGCGTCGAGCCGGGTTCGCCAAGCCACCCCTTGTTCAAATACGAGAATTTCCTGTGCACACCGCATATGGCGTGGCATTCGGAGGAATCGGCGAAGGAGCTCAAGCGCAAGGCCGCCGAGGAAGTCCGGCGCGTGCTTCGCGGCGAAGCGCCGCTCTATCAGGTCAACGCGTTCCAACAAGACAGGACAGCACAATCATGAAAAGCATTGTTTACCAAAGCGCCCAGGACGTTACGTTTGAGCAGAAGTCCGTGCCGGAAATCGCATCCGGTGAAGTACTGATCAAGGTGGCCTATGTCGGTGTGTGCGGGTCCGACATGAACATTTATCAAGGCGCTCATCCGCGCGCCAAGGCGCCGCTGGTGATGGGGCATGAATTCTCGGGGACGATCGAGAAAGGCCACCCGACGTTGCCCAAGGGAACGCCGGTGACGGTCTACCCGCTGCTTTCCTGCGGACACTGCGAACCCTGTCTGAGCGGCTATGCCCATGTGTGCAACACGCTCCGCTTGATCGGCATCGATTGTGACGGGGGAATGGCTGAATACGTCAAGGTTCCGGTCGACAAGGTCATGGAGATTCCGCCAACCCTCTCGCTCAAGCTCGGTGCATTCATTGAACCCCTGGCGGTTGGCGTACATGCCGTACGGCGTTCCGGCTACAAACCGGGAGATAACGCGGTTGTCTTTGGCGCCGGGCCGATCGGGCTGTGTGTGGCGACCTGTCTGAAGTATTTCGGGGCGTCCAAAGTGATCGTTGTCGAGGCCAATCCATACCGTCTGGGCGTGGCCAGGCAACTGGGCTTCACGACCATCGATGCGGCCAACGAGGATATTCGCGCCAGGATCACGGAACACACCCATGGCCTCAACGCCGATTTCGCCTTCGACTGTGCGGCGCATCCCAGCGTGCAGGCGTATCTGATGGATGCGCTCAAGGTGCAGGGGACCGCCGTTATCGTGGGTTCCTACAAGAAACCACCGGAGGTTGATTTGCTCAAGGTGGAATTCAAGGAGCTGACGGTGATCGGGATTCGCGTCTACGAGCGCCGCGATTTTGAAATTGCGACGCAGATTCTCGAAAGCAAATTCATCGACTTCGATCTGCTGCTTTCAGTCGCGTCGCCGGAGCAGGCGCCCGAGGTCTTCCGGGATCTGCTCAAGGGCTCAAACACGATCAAGATGCTTTTCAAGATGTAATTGCCGGGCACGAACATTTTCAACAGGGATTTTTGGATGCTGGATATCTTCAGTTTAAAAGGGAAAGTAGCCCTGCTCACCGGTGGAAACCGTGGACTTGGCAAGGCGATGGCGGGGGCCGATGTAGCGGTGGTCGGGGCTGTCATCTATCTGGCCTCGGAGGCGTCCGATTACGTCAATGGTTCAACCCGTGTTGTCGATGGGGGATGGCTGGGGCGCTAGGCAGAGATCGAACCGCTTTACCTGTGGGGTAAAAAGGATCGGTATATTTGATTTTGAAACGGGGGAGGGTGGCATGTTTACACGGTTGCTGGTACGAAGCCTGGAGTGGGTTCTGATCTTCATTCTGGGGATGATGGTTGTTCTAGTGTTTGGTAATGTGGTGCTGAGGTATGGCTTTAACTCCGGCATCATGTTTTCGGAGGAGGTTTCCCGCTTTCTGTTCGTCTGGATGGTTTTCCTCGGCTCCGTGTTGATGCTGCGCGACAACGGGCACCTTGGGGTGCACACCATCACCAAGAAGCTGCCGCTGGCCGGAAAGAAATTCTGCAAATTTCTCAGCGACGTGATCACGCTCGCGTGCTGCGTTCTGTTGAGCATCGGTGCCTGGCAAATCATCGGTCTGAACATGGCCAATATTGCGCCGATCTCGGGCATTCCTCTGGGCGTGGTTTATCTGGCCGGCATGTTTTGCAGCGTCGGAATGGGCATTTTGTTGATCGGTTCGCTCTTTCGCCTGCTCACCGGCACGATGACCGAACAGGAAATGTGCCCCAATTTCGACGACGCGCTCTGATCCGCGACATCCAACAACAAGCCAAGGACAATTCCCATGACCGTTACTATTTTTCTGGTGTCGCTGTGCGGCGCCATGTTTATCGGCATGCCGGTAGCCTTCGCGCTACTGGTCTGCGGGGTGGCGTTGATGACCCACCTGAACTCATTCGATACCCAGATTCTGGCGCAGAACCTCGTATCCGGTGCCGACAATTTCCCGTTGATGGCTATTCCCTTCTTCATGCTGGCTGGCGAAATCATGAACAAGGGCGGCATTTCACAGCAGATCGTCAAGGTCGCCAATTCGATCGTTGGCCACGTCGAAGGCGGCCTGGGTTATGTGGCCATCGTCGCGGCGCTGATCCTGGCCAGTATTTCAGGCTCGGCAGCCGCCGATACGGCGGCGCTGGCGGCTGTGGTCATCCCGATGATGCGCAAGGCCAACTACAACGTCGGTCGTTCGGCGGGATTGATCGCCGGCGCGGGCTGTATTGCGCCGATCCTGCCGCCTGCCATGCCGCTGGTGCTGTTTGGCGTAGCGGCGCAACTTTCCATCACCAAACTCTTCTTCACCGGGATCTTTCCGGGACTGATCATGGCACTCTCGCTGGTCATTACCTGGAAGTTCGTGGCGCGCAAGGATTTTGCCGGTGCGCCGAAGCAAACCTTCAGCGTCAAAGCAATGTTCAAGTCCTTGCGTGAAGCGGTGTGGGCACTGCTGCTGCCGGTGATCATCATTGGCGGTATGAAGACCGGCATGTTTACCCCGACGGAAGCGGCTGTGGTGGCTGCGGTTGTGGCTTTGCTCGTCAGCGTCTTCATCTACCGCGGCATGAAGTTCAGTGATCTGCCCCATCTCCTGTTAACAGCCGCCAAGACCTCGAGCTCGATCATGCTGATCGTCGCCGCGTCGATGGTCTCGGCGTGGCTGATCACGATTGCGGATATTCCAGCGCAGGTCACCAGCCTGATGGCGCCCTTCATGGACAACAAGCTGCTGCTGATGGCCATCCTCATGGTGCTGGTGTTCGCCGTTGGAACGGCGCTGGATCTGGCGCCGACCGTGCTGATCCTGACGCCGGTCATCATGCCGCTGGTGAAGGAGGCGGGTATCGACCCGTACTACTTCGGGATCATGTTCATGATGAACAACGCCATTGGTCTGATCACTCCGCCGGTCGGCACAGTGCTCAACGTGGTGTCCAGCGTGGCACGGGTGAATCTGGATACGGTGATCAAAGGCATGTGGCCCTTCCTGGTTGCGGAAACCCTGGTCATGTTCCTGCTGGTGCTGTTCCCGCAACTGGTCATCGTTCCGGCACACTGGTTCTACTGAGCAAAAGCAGTAAAAGGGGGAAGTGGGTGCATCGATCTGCTTCACGGAGTTGGTTCGCTAGTGTTCGATGGCAGTTAAAGACGTTGTTGCAGTCCTATCTAAAACAGGAGAAGTGAAATGAAACTGAAACATGGATTATTTGCATCGCTGTTGGTGGCTGGTTTGATGGCGGGTGCAATAAGTACGGCTCAAGCTCAAACCACATTACGCTTTGCTTCTGAGGCGCCGCGTTCCGATACCCAGTTTATGGCCGGAGAGAAATTCAACGAGTTGCTCAAGGCCAAAACTGGCGGAGCGCTGGGCGTCAAGGTTTTCCCGGACAGTTCCCTGGGCGCCTTCCAGGCCGCCATTACCGGCGTACGCGGCGGAACCATCGATATCGCTGTATCCGGCTCCGGCAACTTCAGTGGGCTGGTTCCGCTGATGGGCGTATTTGATATCCCGTTCATGTTCAAGGATACGGCCCATGCCTATCGTGTGCTGGATGGCAAGACCGGGCAGGAGATGCTCGACAAGCTGGGTGAATTCGGCATGAAGGGTCTGGCGTACTGGGACAACGGCTGGCGCGAACTCACCAACAACCGGGGTCCGGTGCGTACTCCGGCCGATGTCAAGGGAATGAAGGTTCGTACCACCGGTAGCCCGGCGCACATTGAGGCCTTCAAACTGCTCGGTGCCAATCCGGTGCCGATGCCTCTGGCCGAGCTGTACACCGCGCTTGAAATGAAAACCGTGGATGCCCAGGAACATCCTCTTGGCGTGCTCTGGTCGGCCAAACTGTACGAAGTCCAGAAACACCTGAGCCTGACCAACCATGCCTACAGCGCCCTGGTGCTGGTGATGAACAAGGCCAAGTTTGACGCGTTGCCGCCAGAGCAGCAAAAAGCACTGCTCGAGGCTGCTCGCGAAGCGGGTCAGTATCAGCGCAAGCTGAACAACGACAACATGGCCAAGATTGTTGCGGATGTGAAGAAGGCTGGCCTGCAGGTCGTTGAAAACGTCGATCCCGCTCCCTTCCTTGAAATCACCAAACCGGGACGGAAAACCTTCGTCGAAAAGTTCGGCGGCGACAACTACATCAAGGACATCGACGCCGTTCGCGACGCCAAGTAAGTTACCTTCGGAAGCGCCGGGGGCGTGTGGAAACGCACACCCCCGTCGGGTGCCGTGCAAGCGGCCCCCGAAGTTTTACGGTTTTTTTCCTATCGCCAGTCCAGCACCCTACACGGCAACGGGCCTTGAGGTTTTCCGATCAGGCCTGTGCTCGCCGTACCCAAAGCGCCCCATCCGCTTGTAGGCTCGGGTTTTTCACGCCGGCGTTGACCGCCGCTTGTTTTTTAAAAATGAAATGCAGTTCCATTTTTTATGATTTCTTGGGATAATAGGCGCCTCTCCGAACGAATGGATGTTATGGCCAGGGTTTCCTGAAATGAATGAAAAGCTGAATTCCAGCATTGACAAGACCTTGAGTGTTCTCGAGTTCATTGCCCAGAATGCCAAGGGCGTATCCCTCGCGGATATTGTCAAGTCTGTCGCCATCCCAAAGACAACGGCGTTCCGGATTCTGGAAATTCTTGCGGCACGCGATTACGTTACCTGGAACCAGGAAAACGAAAAATACTGCATCGGGATCAAAACGCTCGAGATCGGCATTACCGGTCTGATCGGGCAGGACCTCGTCGATGTTTCGATCCCCTATTTGCAGGAACTGTCGCTTTCGGTCGGAGAAACCTCGTTTCTCGCGGTATATAACAATGGCGATGTGGTTTATCTGTACAAGGCGGAAGGAACCAGCTCCATCCTGACCACGGCCCGGCTGGGTACCCGTCGTCCGGCCTACTGCACGGCGCTGGGCAAGGTCATCCTTGCCAATCTTCCGATTGAAGAATCGGATCGTGTGTTTGCAAAGAAGTTATCCAAGTTCACGGAAAAAACGGTTACGGAACGCATCAAGCTGTATGAGGAATTTTCCAATACCCGCATTAACGGCTATGCCATTGATGATGAGGGAATCGAGTACGGCCTCTACTGTCTGGCGGTGCCCATCTACAACTACACGGGTGGGGTCATCGCGGCAATCAGCGTGTCGGGGCCCATCAAGCGGATCTGCGAGAACAGGGAAAAAATTGTCGATGAGCTCAAAAATGTGGGTGGGAGCATTTCCAGGCGTCTGGGCTATGTTAAAGCCATGAAGCTCCGGGGCTGAAGCGGAGAGTGGCTTTCTTGCTGGTTTTCATGGGGTGATTTGCCCCTTTAACAATTGTTTTGAATGAGGAGATAAACGATGGCAGCCAAGGATCGAATGGCCGTACTGAACGCAATATATGAGCAGAGCGTGATCCCGGTGTTTTACCACCCGGATGTGGAACTTTGTATTAACGTAATCCAAGCCTGCGCCAACGGCGGCGCCAAATGCGTCGAATTCACCAACCGGGGCGACTTCGCCGCGCACGTCTTCTACGACGTCACCAAACATTTTGCCAAGGCCGACCCCTCGGTGATCATGGGCGTCGGCTCCATCGTCGATGCCCCGACCGCAGGCATCTACATCGCCAACGGTGCCAGATTTGTCGTCAGCCCGCTGACCAGCGTCGAAACGGCCAAACTGTGCAATCGCCGCGGCATCCCCTACAGCCCCGGCTGTGGTTCTGCCACCGAAATCGGCGACGCCCAGGAACTCGGCTGCGAAATCATCAAGGTCTTCCCCGGCTCCTCGGTCGGTGGTCCCGAGTTTGTGAAGAGCGTCATGGGTCCCATGCCGTGGACGCGCATGATGCCTACTGGCGGTGTCGAGCCGACCGAAGAATCATTGCGTAAATGGTTCGGCGCCGGCATCGTCGCCTGTGGCATCGGCTCCAACATGATCACCAAGAAATTGCTCGACGCCAGCGACTACCAAGGCATCGAAGCCAACGTGCGCAAGACCATCGACCTGGTC
>JANNNT010000210.1:0-6227 GCA_031398685.1 Rhodocyclaceae bacterium
GGTCGCTCTTTATTCCTGCATCAACGTGGTGCGCACCAAGTGGCTGGCCTTCATGATCAGTGGCTTCGCGGCCGCGCTGGCCGGTGTGCTCCTGTCGTCCAAGCTCAACACCGGATCATCGATCTATGGCGAGACCGCCGCGCTGATCGTCAATTGCGGCGTTGTCGTGGGCGGAACCTCATTCGCTGGCGGGATCGGGGGCATCCCGCAATCGGCCCTTGGCTTGCTGGTGTTTGGTATCCTGGACAATGCCATGAACATGCTCGGCATCACGTCCTACATCCAGATCCTGCTCAAGGGCGCCATCATCGTGGGCATCATCTGGATGGATTGCTTCTACCAAAAGCGTAGGCGCGAAATAGTCTGATCGGAAACAAGGCCCGGTGAGGGAAACGAAGGAGCCTCACGTGAAAACTCGCTCCTTCTAAGTATCGGTACTGTTGCTATTTTCGACACTAGCTTTAGTCGACACCTTAGGGTATCGCCTGATGAATGGCACATTCGTTGACCAAGTTAAAGGTTGATTATCATGGAAACTACTTGAATTGATCGCATAACCAAGATCAAAGCGGCCCTGTTTTGCAGACCGCGTGAAATCTCGCTTGAGCGTGCTCTGCTGTATACCGAAAGTCATCGGGAGACGGAAGGCGAGCACGTCCAGTTGCGCCGCGCCAAGGCCGTGGCACACGTTTTGCGCAAGGTCGCCATCGCAATTCGTGAGGATGAGCTGATCGCCGGTAACCGCACTGTAAAGCCACGTGCAGGGATTGTGTCTCCGGAAATGGACCCGTATTGGATATTGAAGGAACTGGATACTTTCTACAGTCGCCCGCAAGACAAGTTCATCGTTTCCGAACGGGACAAGGAGATTTACCGGACCGAGCTTTATCCTTACTGGGAAGGGCGCTCGATGAAAGATTTCATCAACGCCCAATTCACGCAAGAGACGAAGGATGCTGTCGCCACCAAGATATTCAGCATCAACCAGACCGACAAGGGGCAGGGGCACATCATTGTCGACTTCCCGCGCTTCCTGAAGATGGGTTTGCAGGCGCTTGGCGAAGACGTGGCAGGCCGCGCCAAAGAACAGCCTCAAAATGTATTCTTCCAGGCGGTAGGCATTCTGGTTGCGGCGGCTTCGCAACATATCCTGCGCTACCGCGACCTTGCCAGCGAATTGGCCAGCCAGTGCAGCGATGCACGTCGTCGGCTGGAGCTGGAACGGATCGCGACAATCTCCGGAAAAATTGCCTTTGCACCGCCGGACGATTTCCACGAAGCCTGTCAGTTGTTCTGGTACATGAACATCATTCTTCAGTACGAGTCGAATGCCAGTTCGCTTTCGCTGGGGCGTTTCGACCAGTATATGTGGCCGTACTACCGGGCCTCACTGCAGAAGGGTGAAGACCCAGCCGTGCTCAGGGAGTTGATGGAGACGCTGTGGGTCAAGATGAACGACGTGGTGTTGCTGCGCTCGGCGAGCAGTGCCAAGTTCTTTGCCGGGTTTCCAACGGGCTACACCATCATTCTCGGCGGGCAAAATGCATTGGGTCACAACGCCGAAACGCCGCTTTCCGCGCTTTGCCTTGAAACTTATCAGTCAATACTGTTACCGCAGCCCAACCTGGGGGTGAGGGTGCATGAGGGTATGGGTCGCTCGTTCTTACTGAAAGCGGCAGAGACGATTCGGATCGGAACCGGCATCCCACAGATCTTCAATGATGAAGGGGTCATTGCTTCACAGTTGAACAGGGGCATCTCGCTGGAGGACGCTCGCGACTATTCGGTCGTTGGTTGCGTGGAGCTTTCCATTCCCGGCAAGACCTATGGGTTGCACGACATCGCGATGTTCAACCTGCTGAAAGTCATGGAGCTCACGCTCAAGTCCTTCCGGGGCGACCCCGACACCAGTTACGAAAGGATTTGTGAACGCATTGATGAGAACGTTCGTCGCTACGTGCAATTGATGGTCGAAGGCGCCAATGTCTGCGACATCGGTCATCGCGACTGGGCACCTGTGCCATTGCTGTCGTCGCTGATGACGGATTGTCTGGAAAACGGGCGCGATGTCACCGATGGGGGCGCGCGCTACAACCTCTCGGGGGTGCAGGGGATTGGCACGGCCAACCTCGCCGACTCGCTGGTGGCACTCAAGGAAATCGTGTTTGTTGAAAAACGCCTGAGCTTCGACGCTTTGCTCGATGTATTGGACGCTGACTTCAATGTGCCCGATGGCGAGAAAGTGCGTACCCGGCTTATCAACAAATACGTCAAGTACGGCAATGATATCGATGAAGTCGATATGGTCGGTGTTCACGTACTCAAAGTGTTTTGCGACGAAGTCGAAAAATACACCAACCCGCGTGGCGGGAGGTTTTCACCGGGCTCCTATACCGTCTCCGCGCATATGCCGCTGGGCGAAGTCGTGGGGGCGACTCCGGACGGTCGGCGGGCTCGTGAACAGCTGGCCGATGGCGGTCTTTCACCGATGGGTGGGCGCGACGAGTTGGGCCCCACCGCGGTACTCAAGTCGGTCAGCAAGCTGGATAACCTGCTGCTTTCCAATGGCAGTCTGCTGAACCTCAAGATGATGCCCAGCACGCTGGAAGGCGAGCAGGGGCTCAACAAGATGGCGGACTTTCTGGTTGCCTTCATGCGGCTCAAACTCCTGCATGTGCAGTTCAACGTGGTCAATGTGGACACCTTGCTGGAGGCGCAAAAGAACCCGCAGGACTTCGCGGGCTTGCTGGTGCGTGTAGCGGGATACAGCGCTTTCTTTGTAGAACTTTCCAGGGAAATTCAGGATGACATCATCCGCCGTACCGCTCATCGACTTTAGAAAAGCGCCCACGCATGAGGGAGCGCGGATCTTCAATATCCAGCGTTATTCGCTTAACGATGGCGCCGGGATTCGCACTTTGGTCTTTTTCAAAGGTTGTCCCTTGCACTGCCCGTGGTGTTCCAATCCAGAGTCACGGTCGCGTGACTCGGTGTTCGTGCGGCGCGAGTCCCGTTGCATAAGCTGCGAAACGTGTGCATTGGATGTTGACGAGTGCCCTTCCGGCGCCTACCAGCGCATGGGTATCGATTACACGCTTGATGAGCTGCTTACGGAAGTCATGAAGGACGAAGTCTTTTACCGGGTTTCGGGCGGAGGGGTGACGCTTTCGGGCGGAGAAGTTTTGAGTCAGGCGGCGTTTGCTACACGGTTGTTAAAAAAGCTTAAGGCTTGGGGCATCGCCACCGCGATTGAAACCACCGGGCACGGCAATAAACGCGCCTTGCTTGAACTGGCGAAATACTGTGATGAAGTGC
The DNA here is from genome assembly GCA_031398685.1 of Rhodocyclaceae bacterium. Taxonomy (GTDB): domain Bacteria; phylum Pseudomonadota; class Gammaproteobacteria; order Burkholderiales; family Rhodocyclaceae; genus Propionivibrio. Next base: position 3,316 of record JANNNT010000210.1, read on the forward strand.
TTTTCGACTTCAAGATTATGGACCCCGCGCGCGCGCATGCCGTCACCGGAATCAATCTTCGTCGGGTGCTCGACAACTTTGCGGCACTTTGCGCGCAAGGCAGGCGAGTTATTCCGCGCCTTCCGCTGATCCCCGGATACACCATGAGTTTGGAGAATCTGGAGCATGTCTTGGCCTTTTTGGCGCCGTTTAAGCTGAAGGAATTGCACTTGCTTCCATTTCATCAATACGGAGAAAGCAAATACGGATTGGTCGGATTGGAATACGCGATGAAGGAAGCCAAACCGCCCGAGGAACACGAAGTTGAACCGTATATCCGGCGGGCTGAAGAGGCCGGCTATCGCGTCACGGTTGGGGGGTAATCAGGTGCAAGCAAAACGGAGTTCTCCTGCCTGGATACAAGCAACAAGCAATTAATGAGCTGAGATCAATGAAATCGAATTCATACGACGTGGTGATAATCGGTTCCGGCTGCGGCGGCGGGGCTGTCGCCTTGCAGCTTGCCGGTAGCAAGGCGCGTACCCTCATTCTTGAGCGGGGTCATTCGCTACCTCGGGAAGCCCAGAACTGGGATCCGGAATCGGTATTCGGTGAGCGTCGCTATCACACCGACGAGACGTGGTGGGCGGATGATGAGGCCTTCAAGCCGGGAATGTTCTATTACGTAGGCGGAAATACAAAATTTTACGGGGCGGCAATGTTTCGTTTCCGCGAAAAGGATTTCGGCGAGGTCATCCATGAAGAAGGCGTTTCGCCGGCCTGGCCGATCGCCTATGCCGATCTTGAACCGTGGTATGGGCAAGCGGAATCGTTGTTTGGCGTGCATGGCTTGGGCGGTGCCGATCCGACCGATCCGCCACGCAGCAAGGACTACGATCTGGCCCCAATCCCGCATGAACCCGTGATGAGAGCAATCGAACAACAGCTGCGCGAGCATGGTCTGAAGCCGTTCCCGATGCCGTGTGCGGTCGATTTTGGTTCGGCAGGCCGATGCCTGCGTTGCGAGAACTGTGACGCGTTTCCCTGCAAGATCGACGCCAAGAGCGATGCCGAGATCAAACTGATCCGACCTGCCGTGGAACATTCAAACGTGGAACTCGTAACCGGCGCGCAGGTAGTAAAGCTTGTGGCCGATGCGAGCGGACGGCGGATCGTGGCCGCCGAAGTGGTAATCAACGGGCAACTCGAGAGGGTTACGGCGGATATATTCGTATTGAGCGCAGGCGCCGTCAATTCCGCCGCGCTGCTGCTGCGTTCGGCCGATGCTCACAATCCCCGGGGGCTGGCCAACAGTTCGGATGTGGTCGGGCGCAATTACATGACGCATAACACCAGCGCGATCATGGCGGTGCATCCCTTCAAGGTCAATGCGACTCACTTTCCGAAGACGCTGGCGGTCCATGACTACTACTTCGGGGAGGGCGAGGGAAGCACACCTCTTGGAAGTCTTCAGCCGCTCGGAAAGGTCCGCGAACCGATGTTGCGCGAAGCCCTGGCGCTTGTGCCGAAATTCGTGCGTTCCGCGCTCGCCGCGCGCAGCGTTGACTGGTATGCCCAGAGCGAGGATCTGCCCCATCCCGAAAGCCGGGTGACCCTACGCCCCGACGGCGCGATCAACCTGCATTGGCACCGAACCAACCTCAAGGCCCACTTCCGGTGGGTTGCCAAATGCAAGGAAATCCTGCGCGCGACGGGCTACCCGTTCGTGTTCGCTCGATTGTTCGAAACCAAAGTCGTTTCGCACCAGTGCGGCACCGTCCGCTTTGGTAACGACCCGAGGACGTCGGCCCTTGATCCGCTATGCAAGGCCTGGGATCACGACAACCTTTATGTCGTCGATTCCGGCTTTTTCCCGTCCTCAGCCGCTGTTAATCCAGCGTTGACCGTCGTCGCCCAAGGGCTTCGGGTCGGAGGGCATTTGCGCGATGCACTATTTCAATGAGCACGCAGATTGCTGAGAATAAAGGAGGATGTACATGATTCAACAGTTGTTGCTGGATGCGCGGGCAGGCAAGCCCGTCTACATCACCACCGTTCATGAGGCTTTTGCCCGACTGGGCAGCGCGGAGTCCGAGAAAATCGTTTGTGTAGTCGACCTCTTGGACCAGGACGGCAGAAAAACCTACGAGTTGCGGATCCCTGTCCTGGAAGGTTGCTCCGAAGAAGCGCTTGGTTTCTTCAGGGACTATTTTTACGCTGAAATCTACAACATTCTTTCCAGCATCGGCGGCCGTCGCCTGACTGTTTTCGTCGATACCGGCAAGCCGGCGTTAATGAAATTTGTGTCCTGGCTGGATGCGGCGTTCTGCATCGATAGCCCGAGGAATTCAAGGACGGCTTATGGGCGTGCGGTGAATGTTCTCGACCGCATGATCAGCGCCGTTCATCCGGACCAACCGTCGTTCTGTTTCCGGATCGACGATATGTCACGCTTGCCTGAATTGCCCGTTAGCGGAAGAACCCGAGTCGACACCATGGCTTTCTTCAAAGCCTGTACCGAAGGGCTGGCGGGCAAGGCGTTCTGCGGCATCGACGTTGGCGGCACCGATATCAAGGCGGTTCTCGTGGTCGACGGTCGCCTTGTCGAGTACAAGGAATACGACTGGTTTCCGGCCAGCTTTACCCGATCCGCCCAGCTCATTGATCCGATCGGACTGATCGCGCGCCTGCTTCAGGCCCGCCTGGCGATTCATCGACTGGCCAGCGACACCCAGGCACCGTATCTGTCGGCGATCGGCCGCGCGATGGACAAGGACGCGTCCGACGAAGTGATCGAGCAGGTTCTGCGGGAACTAAGCCAATCCGGCTTGCCGACGGACGAGAAACTCACGGCGATCGGGCTGTGTTTCCCCGATGTCGTGGTCAAGAACAAGATCGTCGGCGGCGAGGTTTATAAAACGCGCGGCATCAGA
>JANNNT010000244.1:0-3036 GCA_031398685.1 Rhodocyclaceae bacterium
TCTGTTGCTCAATCACGGCCCCGTTACGCTGGTCACCAGCGCCTGTGGTGGCCGGACCAACGTCATGTCTGCCGCGTGGGCGATGCCGCTCGATTTCGATCCGCCCAAGGTCCTGCTGGTTATCGACAGCCAGACGCTGACCCGCGAACTGGTGGAGGCCTCCGGCGAGTTCGCGCTCAACATTCCATGCCGTGATCTCGCCGGCAAGGTGCTTGCCGCTGGCAGCGTGTCCGGGCGCCAAGGCGACAAGTTCGTACGAACGGGGCTTGAACCCTTTGCGGCGACGCAGATTGGTGCGCCTCTGATCAAGGGTTGCGCGGCCTGGCTTGAGTGCAAGGTGCTTTCCGAAGCCGCAAATCAGAAGCGCCACGATCTGTTCATCGCCGAGGTGGTGGCCGCCTGGGCTGATCAGACGGTGTTTTCCGAGGGGCGTTGGCATTTTCCCGAGGCGAGCCGGAAAACCATTCTTTACCAGGCGGGTGGGACGTTTTTTTCAACGGGTGAGGGGTTTGAAGTTCCGGAAATCGGGCAATAAGGGCTACCCGATTTCCGCCAAGAGCGTGCCGATCATGCGTTCGGCCTGATGCAGGTAGCCGCTTCCGAACAGGTTGAGGTGGTTGAGGATGTGATAGAGGTTGTACAGCGTTTTACGCTGTTCAAAGCCGTCGGCCAGCGGCCAGGCGTCACGGTAAGCTGCGTAAAAGCTGTCGGGGAAGCCGCCAAACAGTTCAGTCATCGCCAGATCGGCCTCGCGATCGCCGTAATACACGGCCGGGTCAAATAGAGCCAGCGTGCCTGATTCGTCCAGCGCCGCGTTGCCATGCCACAGATCGCCGTGCAGCAGGCTGATCTTCGGCTGGTAATCCACGAACAAGGCCGGAAGTTTTTCAGCCAAGCGTTCGCCGTCGGCGATGAACTTTTCCTTTTGTCCCTGACGTTTTGCCAGTTCAAGCTGCGGCAGCAGTCGTTGGCGCGCGAAGAAGAGCGGCCAGGTGCGCTGCTCGACATTGGGCTGCGGCGTGCTGCCGATGAAGTTGGCACGATGCCAGCCAAATTCGGCACCCTCGATTCGATGCAGTTCGGCCAGGGTCCGACCTGCGTTTGTTCCAGCTGAGTGTTCGCGCAAGGGCTGCAGATTCAGGTGCTCGAGAACGAGATAGGCTTCCCGGCCGCTCACGCCATAGGCGACGACCCGCGGAACGCGCAGCGCCGGGCAGGCGCCCAGCGCAGTCAGGCCGTCCGCTTCAGCCGCGAACATTTCATGGCGATCGGCGCGATTGAGTTTGACGAACCAGCGCGCGCTTTCGGTAATCATGACCAGCGCGCGCGAGATCGATCCGCCGCCAACATTGGCGATCTGCTGAATGCGACATGGCGCTCCGGTGAAGTCACGGATCGCCTCTTGCAAGGTAATGCAAAGACTGGCATCCAGCAGGTTGTCGGAGTGGCTCATGGTGCTTTCTTCAGATTCAGTGAATTGATTTTACCTTGCGCCGAGGCTTGGTCTATTACTTTGGTAATACATTGATTTATATCAGTGTTTCAGTCATAGTTAGCGATGCGCCGGAATAAGGCGAAAGGCTTTTCCCCATCCACGATCATTACAAACAGGGCAATTCCCGGTATGACTTTTCGCACTGTCCGATAGCATGAAAGTTTCCCCATTCAATGGCTCGCTTTTTTTCTGGCCCTGCGGTACCCGGTGGCCAGTAGCGCAGCCATGTTGTCGGCCGATGCTTCGGCGCCTATTCTGGAGTTTGAGGCGAATATCGCGCGTTCGCTGATTTTTCCGGATCTCGTGGTGATCCTGGGTTCGATTATCGGGGCGGTTCTTCTCGTCGTGCTGATGATGTTTGTTGTGCAGAAACGGCTCAGGAAGGAAATTGCACTGCGCAAGGAAGTCGAGCAACGGCTTTCACGCACCAACGATCTGCTTCAGCGCACCGGCAAGCTGGCCAAAGTCGGTGGCTGGGAGTTGGACTTCGTGAACAACAGGAACACCTGGACAGACGAAGCCGCCCGGATTCGCGAAATTCCTCCCGGCACGGTGCTGACAAACGAACAGGCCCTGGCCTTTTACGAACCTGAAGCGAGACCTCTTATCAAGGCGTTAAATGAAGCCGCGATCACGGAGGGTACGCCTTGGGAGTATGAATTTCCGTTGACTACGGCCGCGGGAAAACGTGTCTGGGTTCGTAATCGCGGTGAGGCGGTGGTTCGTGACGGCAAGACGGTTTTATTGACCGGCACTATTCAGGATATTACCGACAGGAAGCTCGCCGAAATCGCACTGGTCAGAACAAACTGTTTGCTGCAAACCATCATCGATACCTCGCCGTTGCGGATTTTCTGGAAAGACAAGGATCTGCGTTATTTGGGTGGCAACCCCGCTTTGGCGAAGGATGCTGGACTGGAGCATGCGCATGAGTTGGTAGGCAAGGACGATTTTCAGATGGTTTGGAAGGAGCATGCAGAACGGTATCGTGCGGATGATCGAGCGATAATGAACTCACGAACGGCCAGGTTGTTTTTTGAAGAACCGTTAACCACGCCAGACGGGAAAAAGAGATGGGTTCGCACCTCGAAAGCTCCGCTCTTGGGCGAAGATGATGAAACGCTGGGTGTCCTTGGTTTCTACGAAGACATCACCGACCAGAAACGTGCCGACCTGGTGTTGCAAAGCCGTACCAGCGAACTGGAAATGCATAACCGGATTCTCCGGCAGATCAATCAGGGGATGCCTCTAATCGAGGCACTTGATTCCATGACGCGGCAGATTGAAACCTTGCACCCCGAGATGCTGTGTTCGGTGCTGCTGCTCGATCAGGATGGCAAGCACCTGCGTCATGGTGCGGCACCCAGCTTGCCGGAATTCTACATTCAGGCGATTGATGGCGTGGCCATCGGCGACCAGATTGGCTCCTGCGGAACGGCGGCGTATCGAGGTGAACGCGTGATTGCCGAGAATCTGCACCAACATCCGTACTGGGTGCCGTTCCGTGAACTTGCCGCCCAGGCCGATCTGCATTCCTGCTG
>JANNNT010000254.1:0-3839 GCA_031398685.1 Rhodocyclaceae bacterium
TCCTGAAACGTCCTGACGGCACGCTGCTCGGCGACATGTTCGATGGGACCGGGTTCACCCGCGGCTTGCGGCGCAAAGGCTTTGTCTTTGATGGGGCGAAGTGCCTGGTCATTGGCTCCGGCGGTGTTGGTTCGGCCATCGCCGCGTCGCTCGCTGCAGAAGGCGTGGCGGCGATCGCGCTGGTCGACACCCATACGGCATCCGCCGAAGGTCTGGCTTCGCGCCTGACCCGGTATTACCCCAATCTTGACGTAAAGATCACGTCGACCGACCCGGCCGGCTACGATCTCGTGGTCAATGGTACGCCGCTCGGCATGAAGCCGGACGATCCTTTGCCCTTCGACATGTCGCGCCTGTCGCCATAGACCTTCGTTGGTGAAGTGGTGATGAAAGTCGAAATTACGCCCATGCTGAAAGCCGCCCGGGAACGTGGGTGCCGTACCCAGGTGGGCACCGACATGCTGTTTGAAATGATTCCTGCGTATCTCGAATTCTTTGGCTTCGGAAGCGCGACGCCGGATGAACTCCGCTCAGTTGCAACAATCGTGTTCTGAACGATGAAGTGCGGATCGGAACCGCCTTTCCGGTCACAGGGGCGACCTGAAATGCTGAACGGTGGCCTCTGGTCGCCGTGATGAACGATCCGTCGAACGAGATCGGGCGAACCTTTCGCGGCATGCTGATGATCATGACGGCGGTGATCCTGTTTTCGGTCATGGATGCGATTTCAAAATACCTGACGCGCTTCTATCCGGTAAGCAACGTCGTCTGGGCGCGCTACCTGTCTCACACTCTGCTGGTCGTTCTTGTTCTGGGCCCGCGCGTGGGGTGGTCCCTGGTCCGCACGCGTCGGCCAGGCGCCCAGTTCGCGCGCGGGCTGCTGCTCACGGCGGCCACGCTATTTTTCGTCACCGCGCTAAAGTTCATGCCGCTCGCTGAAGCGACTGCCATCCAGTTCCTGGCGCCCTTGCTCGTCACGGTAATGGCGGTGGTGGTACTGAAAGAAGAGGTGGAATTTGCACGCTGGGTGGCCATTGTCTGTGGTTTTATCGGCGTGCTCATCATCATTCGACCGGGAAGCGGGATATTCAGCTGGGCGTCGCTCCTGCCGCTGGCGACGGCCGTTTGTTTCGCGTCGTACCAGATCCTTACACGCCGTCTTGCCGGTATCGAGAGTTCGTATACCTCGCTCTTTTACTCCGGGCTGGTTGGCGCGGTGCTGCTCTCGATCCCGCTGCCTTATGCCTGGTCGCCGCCACAAAACGGAGCGCATCTCGGACTGTTCGCGGTGATCGGCGTCCTTGGCGGACTCGGGCACCTGATCCTGATCAAGGCATACGATCTCGCGCCGGCCTCCAGCCTGGCCCCGTTCAGCTATACCCAGTTGATCTGGGTCACGGTCGCCGGCTACCTGGCTTTCGATGATTTTCCTGACGTCTGGTCGTTCGTTGGCATGGCGGTCCTGATGGCTAGCGGCATCTACACCGCGACGCGTCAGCACCGGTCAGGACGCTTGCAGCGTGAACGTGCCGAGGTGCCGGGAGGAAACACGCCGTGAAGGCTGTGCTTCTATGGTTAGGGCGTCTCATTTCCTCAGGAACAGTTCCGCACACAGCCCCCGCAGCCAGCGATTGCCCACGTCATGGTGGTAGCGGGTGTGCCAGTGCTGTTTCACGGAAAACGACGGGATCGGGAACGGGCACGGGAACACCCGCAGGCCGCCGATTCTTGCCAGTGTTTCACCCATCTGGCGGGGCATGGTGACGAGCAGGTCGGTGCTCGCCAGGATCACGGTCAGGCCCAGATAACCCGGCAATTCCAGCACCACCCGGCGGTTGATGTGCTTGCTTTCCAGTGCCGCATCGAGCAAGCGATGGCCGGTGCCCGGAACGATGTCGATGTGGGCTTCCTGCTGATAGGCCGGCAGCGAGAGTTCGTCGCCGATGCGGGGGTGATGCGCGTTGGCCAGGCACACCCAGTCCTGGGTAAACAGGCTCTGTTGATAGAAACCCGCGCCGAGCTCGGGAAGCAGCCCCATGGCCAGATCGGCCTCGCCGGATTCCAGCATATGCGCCGTCTGTTTGTCGATCCGCCCGGCTTCCAGACGCACCCCCGGCGCAATCGAACGCACATGGGCGAGTATTTGCGGCAACAGGGTGATGTGTGCGACGTCCGACATGCAGATGCAGAATCGTCGCTCCGCCGTGGCCGGGACGAATTTTGACTCCCAGGAGGAAAGGCGGCGCAGGGATTCCAGCGCTTCACGTGCCGTCCCGATCAGCTCGTCGGCCACCGGGGTGGGCTGCATGCCCGCGGGCGTGCGTACGAACAGCGGGTCGTTCAACTGCTGGCGCAGCTTGCTGAGCCAGATGCTGACCGTGGGCTGAGCCAGATCCAGCTTCTCGGCCGCACGCGTCACGCTGCGGGTGCTATAGAGCAGAACGAACAATTGCAGCAAATTCACGTCGACAAGAGCGGTATCCGTATCGCCTTTTTTCATCATCTCAATCCGCAATGAACAACATTTAGATTATTGCATGGACAGCATATGGGTCGCTATTTAAAGTGTGATCACTACTTCAACGACGCCTGAAAAATGACAAGGAGTTCACGATGAAAATAGCTATTCTAGGCGCCGGCGCCCTGGGCTGCTCGATCGGCGGAGTACTGACCGAAGGCGGCTCGGACGTCTATCTGATTGACCGTTACCAGGCGCATGTTGATGCCATGAATTCTGTCGGCTTGCGCATGCGGGTCGGCGACTCCGAAAGAATCGTCAAGGTTCGTGCGGTCTCCGACTGCCAGGCCATCGGGCCGGTGGATCTGATCATCGTTCTGGTGAAATCCTTCCATACGCGGGCGGCCATCGAATCCGCCGGGCCGATCATCGGCGAGCGGACGATGGTCATGTCGATCCAGAACGGCCTGGGCCACGAGGAAATCCTGGCCGACGTGGTCGGGCGCCACCGGGTACTCGCCGGGAAAACCTACGTCGGCGGCGTCATGCTCGCTCCCGGCCACATCATCTCGGGAACGCAGGGCAAACAGACCTACATCGGCGAACTCGATGGGCAGATCAGCGAGCGCCTCCAGGCCGTCGTTGCCGAGTTCAACCGGGCCGGGCTGTTGACCACCGCGAGTTCCAACATCTACGGAACCATGTGGGACAAGCTGCTGGTAAACGTGGCTACGGGCGCACTGTGCGGGATCACCCGGCTGCCTTACGGCGGGCTTTACGCGGTGCCGGAAATCGAGGCCTGCGCCCTGGCGGCCGTTGCCGAAGGCATTGTTGTAGCCAAGGCCAATGGCATCAAGCTCATTTCTGAAGAGGCCAGGTTTTTCTGGCAGTTGGCTGCTGAAGGGCTACCGCCGGAATTCAAGACGTCAATGCTGCAGAGCCTTGAAAAAGGTGAAAAAACCGACGTCGACTTCATCAACGGTTCGGTCGTTCGCTGGGGCGAACGCTGCGGCGCGCCAACCCCCGTCAATCAGGCACTGGTCGCCTGCATCAAGGGCATCGAGCTCTGGATGGCGGACTACGCGAACAAATAGCGAGCAGGAAAAGGCTTATGGCTTACTCCAACAAAGCTTACGTCGAGCATGTCGCGGTCTGGGTCAAGGACATCGACTGGCACATCCGTTTTTTCAGGGAAGTTCTGGGGATGAGCATTCGCGAAGTGCAAGGTCCCGACGATGCGCCAAAACAAGTATGGACGGTCGGCGGCATGCAACTGATGGCCGATCCCGATTTCAGCGCCCCCGAAGGTCGTCTCGCCCACCTCGGAATCATGGTTGAAAACCTTGATGAAGCGATCCGTGAAGCCCGGGACTGGGGAGCC
>JANNNT010000288.1:0-15274 GCA_031398685.1 Rhodocyclaceae bacterium
ACTGACTAAATGAAAACGAAAGACATCAAGTTTCTTGAAATTCGCTACCTGCGCGGACCGAACATCTGGACCTACCGTCCGGTGATTGAAGCCGTTGTCGATATTGGCGAACTGGAAGATTTTCCCTCGAACATCATTCCCGGTTTTGTTGATCGCCTCAAAGGCTTTCTGCCTTCATTGATCGAGCACCGTTGCAGTTATGGTGAGCGTGGCGGTTTTCTACGCCGACTCGAAGAAGGCACCTGGCCGGCGCACATTCTTGAACACGTCTCCCTCGAACTGCAAAATCTCGCCGGCATGCCTGGCGGTTTCGGCAAGGCGCGCCAGACGTCGATACCCGGCGTGTACAAGGTGGCCATCCGCGCGTGGCATGAGGAAGTCACCCGTGCCTGCCTGGAAGCTGGCCGGGAACTGGTCATGGCTGCGGTTGAGAGCACCGCTTTTGACGTCGTCGCCAACGTCGAACGTCTGCGTGAAATGGCTGAGCGCAAACTGCTCGGACCAAGCACCGGCTGCATCGTCGAAGCGGCAACCTCCAAGGAACGCCGGATTCCCGCGATCCGCATGCTATCCAACGGCAATCTGGTGCAACTGGGGTACGGGGTCCGCAGCCGGCGCATCTGGACGGCTGAAACCGACCGCACCAGCGCCATCGCCGAAACCATCTCGCGCGACAAGGATCTGACCAAGACACTGCTTCAGTCCTGCGGCGTCCCTGTTCCCGAAGGACGCATGGTCGATAGCCCGGCCGATGCCTGGGATGCGGCCGAAGATATCGGCGTTCCGGTGGTTGTCAAACCCTGTGATGGAAATCACGCGCGCGGGGTGTTTACCAATCTGGTGACGCGTGAGGAAGTCGAAGCCGCCTACACGGCCGCCATCGAAGAAGGCAGCGGCGTCATTGTCGAGCGTTTCATACTCGGCTCCGAACACCGCCTGCTGGTCGTCGGCGGCAAACTGGTCGCCGCAGCGCGCGGTGAAACCGCATCGGTCGTCGGCGACGGCCAGTCGACGATCAACGAACTGATCAACAGCCAGCTCAACTGCGACCCACGGCGCGGTACTGCCGAAGATTTTCCGCTCGACCGCATCGATCTTGCCCATAACATGGTCTCCCGGCATGAAGTCGCTCGACAGGGCTTTACCCCGGAGTCGGTTCCTCCAACCGGCAAAGAAGTGCTCATCGTGCGCACCGGCAACCACACCTGCGACATTACCGAACTGGTCCATCCAAGCGTCGCCGACGCCGTGTCGCTCGCCGCGCGCATTGTCGGTCTCGACATCGCCGGCGTTGATCTGGTCTGCGAAGACATTTCACGCCCTCTGGACGAACAGCGCGGCGCCATCGTTGAAGTTAATGCCGGTCCCGGCCTGCTGATGCACATCAAGCCGGCCACCGGCGAGGCGCGGCCGGTCGGTCGCGCCATTGTCGAGCACCTGTTCCCGAATGGCGACGATGGTCGTGTCCCGGTCGTGGGGGTGACCGGAAGTTATGGCAAAACAACCGTTTGCCGCCTCATCGCACGGCTGCTGACGCTCTCCGGGAAACACACGGGTTTGGCGTGCAGTGACGGCCTTTTCCTGGATCGGCGACAAACCGAAAAAGGGGATTGCGCGGTGTGGAAATCTGCCAACCGCATTCTGATGAACCGCGCCATTGAAGCGGCTGTCTTCGAGAATGGCAGCGATACCATCCTCGGCGAAGGGCTGGCCTACGACCGTTGTCAGGTTGGTGTCGTCACCAACGTCGATATTGAACGTCACACCGGCCGTTTCTACATTGAAACACCGGAGCAGGTATTCAACGTGCTGCGCACCCAGATTGACGTAGTGCTGCCCAAAGGGGCGGCCGTACTCAATGCCAAGGAACCGATGCTGGTCGAGATGGCGTCGCTCTGTGACGGTGAAATCATCTACTTCGCGCTTGACCCGGAGTTGCCGGCCATCACCGAACATCGTGAACAGGGCAAGCGCACCGTGCTCGTGCGTTATGGCCAGATCATGCTGGCCAGCGGCCAGGGTGAAACCGCCCTGGCCAAACTCAAGGACATTCCGCTGACCGAGGACGGCAAGTCGACTCAACAGATCGAGAATATTCTAGCGGCCGTAGGCGCCGCCTGGGCTCTCGGCGTCTCGCCCGATGTCATGCGTACCGGAATCGAAACTTTCTTCGTCGAATAACCAACACTGGCGACACCAATTATCTGAACACGGATGCCCAGACATCCGCTGTAACCGAGAACCAAGAGGAAACCGTATATGGAAGTAACCCGCATCCGGGCATTGCGCGGCCCAAACCTGTGGAGCCGGCATACTGCAATTGAGGCCATCGTCTCCTGCACCGAAGCTGAACGCACCATCGGCAACATTCCCGGTTTTGAAGCCCGCTTGCGTGAACGTTTCCCTGAAATAGCCCTGCTCCAGCCGACCCTCAGCAATGACATCGTCTCCATGGCGCACGCCGTTGAATATGCGGCCCTCGGCTTGCAAGCGCAGGCCGGTTGTCCGGTGACGTTCAGCCGTACCGCACAAACCCTGGAACCCGGTATCTACCAGGTGGTGGTCGAATACAGCGAAGAGGGCGTGGGTCGGCTCGCACTTGAGCTGGCACAGGCACTCTGCCATGCCGCCGCCAACGATCAGGCTTTCGACCTCGCCAGCGCCTTGCGCCAGCTACGCGAACTCGATGAAGACGTGCGCCTCGGGCCCAGCACCGGCTCCATCGTCTATGCCGCCGTCGCGCGCAACATCCCCTACCGCCGCCTGACCAAAGGCAGCATGGTGCAGTTCGGCTGGGGCAGCAAGCAGCGGCGCATTCAGGCCGCCGAAACCGACCACACCAGCGCTGTTGCCGAATCCATCGCCCAGGACAAGGAACTGACCAAGACCTTGCTGCACTCCGCCGGTGTTCCGGTACCTGCTGGACGCCCGGTTGATAACGCCGAAGACGCCTGGGCGGCCGCCCGTGAAATTGGCGGTGCGGTTGTCGTCAAACCGCAGGACGGCAATCAGGGCAAAGGGGTGACGGTCAATCTGACCACTCGTGAGCAGATTGAAGCCGCCTACGCCGAGGCCTTCAAGATCAGCGATGACGTTCTGGTCGAACGTTACCTTTCCGGCCAGGACCATCGTATGCTGGTGATCGGCAACAAACTCGTTGCCGCCGCCCGGCGCGAACCGCCGATGGTGATCGGCGACGGCAAGCACACCGTTCGCCAACTGGTCGACAAGGTCAACAGCGACCCCCGGCGCGGCGAAGGCCACGCCACCTCCCTGACCCGAATCCGCTTTGATGAGATCGCCCTCGCCCGCCTGGCGGAAGACGGTTTGACCGCGGATTCAATTCCGGCCAAGGGAACCCGCGTCATCCTGCGCAACAACGCCAACCTCTCGACCGGCGGTACCGCCACTGATGTCACCGACGACGTGCATCCGGATTTTGCGGCGCGCGCCATTGCCGCCGCCCAGATGGTCGGACTCGACATTGCCGGCGTCGACATCGTGTGCAACAACGTCTTGCGTCCGCTCGAAGAGCAAGGCGGCGGCGTTGTGGAACTCAATGCCGCCCCCGGCCTGCGCATGCACCTGCATCCCTCGTTCGGAAAGGGACGCCCCGTCGGCGAGGCGATTATCGCCAGCATGTTTGCCGATGGCGACGATGCTCGCATTCCGCTCGTTGCGGTGGCCGGCACCAACGGAAAAACGACGACCGTGCGCCTGATCGCCAGCATTCTCACCAGCAACGGCCTGCGCGTCGGCATGACCAGCACCGACGGTGTCTATATCGAAGGCAAGCGCATCGACAGCGGGGATTGCAGCGGCCCGAAGAGTGCCAGAAACGTACTCTTTCACCCCGACGTTGACGCGGCCGTCATGGAAACGGCGCGCGGTGGCGTTCTGCGCGAAGGCCTGGGTTTCGACCGCTGCGACGTCGCCGTCATCACCAATATTGGAAGCGGCGATCACCTCGGCTTGTCCTACATCAGCACCATTGAAGATCTTTCGGTCGTCAAGCGGGTTATCGTTCAGAACGTGAAGCCCGACACCGGAGTTGCCGTGCTCAATGCGGCCGACCCGATGGTCGCCCGCATGGCTGATTCTTGCCCTGGCAAAGTCACGTTCTTTGCCTGCGACCGCAACCATCGGGTCATGGCCATGCACCGCGCCCAGGGCAAGCGCGTCATCTATCTCGATGACGATGCAATTGTCGCTTGCGAAGGCAGCTTTACATACCGCATTCCACTGGCTTACATCCCTGTCACGCAAAACGGTGCCATTGGCTTCCAGATCGAAAACGCGATGGCCGCCATCGGCGCGGGTTGGGCGCTCGGACTGGACTGGAAAGTCATCCGTGCCGGGCTTGCCGGTTTCGTCAATGATGCGGCGTCCGCGCCCGGACGTTTCAACCTCTTCAACTACCGTGGTGCGACGTTGATTGCCGACTACGGGCACAATCCGGATGCCATTCAGGCACTGGTCAACGCCATCGACAACATGCCGGCCAAATCGGATAGCCGCCGCACGGTGGTCATCAGCGGTGCCGGCGACCGGCGTGACGAGGACATTCGTCAGCAGACCGAAATCCTTGGCGATGCGTTTGACCAGGTGGTGTTGTATCAGGATCAGTGCCAGCGCGGACGTGCTGACGGTGAGGTGCTCGCCTTGTTGAAACTGGGTCTGAAGAATGCCAAGCGCACCAAGGGCATCAAGGAGATCCACGGTGAATTTCTGGCCATCGATACGGCGCTTGAGAGCCTGGAATCAGGCGATCTGTGCCTGATTCTGGTCGATCAGGTGGAAGAAGCGCTTGGGCATATTGCCAAGCGCATTGCTGAAGGCTGATCGCTCCCACATTCCGACATTGCCGGAGGCAATGCCGGAATTTCGCTAAGGCCTCAGACCGGTTGAAACGACGGGCTTTTTTCTTTTGAACTCGTATTCCCCGCAAAGCGTGTCCAGCGTCGGAGGACGAACAATCAAATGGGCCAGACAAACAACCTGGTCCATACCCCGAACATCGACACTGTGCTTACAGCTAGCGCAGTTCTCCTGATCGTCCGACGACCTCGATTGACCATCGTTGTTCAACTTTACTCACCTTCGGCGCACCAACTCAATGCGCCACTTTATGACCAGGGCAATATCAAAACGAGGAATTAATTCACGGAATTCTGCAAAAAACTCATCAAGTTGTCTCCCGAAACATCAATTCGAGACGTCCCGAACACCTTCAAACCCCGATCCGCAGCCCTGTTTTCTTGAGTATCTTCGTCGAGAACAGCACATCGTAGGCGCGATAGTCGGTACCTAGCAACGCGGCAATCCGAGCCACCTTGTCCAGCACTTCGTCACGCGAACTGCCGTGGGCCATGGCGAACAGGTTGTAGGGCCACGCCGGCAAGCGGCGCGGGCGGTGGTAACAATGGGTCACAAAGTCGAGCGCGCCGATGCGTTCGCCAAGCGCGTCGATGCGCTCGTCCGGCACGTCCCAAACGCTCATGCCGTTGGCCGTGTAGCCGATGGCATAGTGGTTGGGAACCGCACCAATGCGCCGTATTACGCCACTCGTCAGCATGCGTTTCAAGCGCAGCATGACGTCTTCAGCGGGAATGCCGAGCTGCTCGCCGAGGTGCTGATAGGGGCGTGACACCAGAGGCAAACCGCCCTGCGTGGCCATGATCAGACGACGGTCAAGCGCGTCGATGCCGGTGCTCATGCGCGCACCGGCAGCTTCATTTCAACGAAGTACTCCCTGAGTTTCGGAAAAGTGTAAACAGCCAGTCCGCTGGCGTCCTCTATTTTGTGTACCACCTCATCGATTTCACCCGGTGTTTCGGTGGCCAACACGAACCACATGTTGAACTCACAGGATTTTTCGCTTTCGCGCCGGTAGTTATGCGCAACCTCGGGAAAGGCGTTGACGGTAGCCAGGGCAGATTCCCACTCTTCATCCGGCACACACATCGCGGCGAGAACAAAGGCGCCACCAAGACGCTCAACCTGAAACATCGGGCCAAAACGGGTCAGCACCCGCGTATCGAGCATCCGTTGCAGGCGCGACAGCAATTCATTTTCCTGGATACCCAGCGCGGATGCCGCTTCAGCGTAAGGTTGTTCGCAAAGGGGGAAGTCGCCCTGCAAACAATCAATGATGGCCTGATCGATCCGGTCAATGGCTGGACGCCCAGCCGCTTCAGGCATAACGTGCGCCGTTCTGCTTGAACCGGGTCAAGGAGAACAGAATGTCATGGGCGTAGCCTGCCAGATCGAGACGCTGGCGCAACTCTGCGATTTTCGCCAGAACGTCCTCCCGCACCTGACCGTGGATCATGCAGAACAGGTTGTACGGCCAATCGGGCAAGACCCGTGGGCGCTGGTAGCAAAGCGTAATTCCCGGTTCACGGGCCAGCAAGTCACCCAGTCGGCCAACATCCTCATCAGGGATATCGTGCACCAGCATGGCATTGGCGCCGTAACCCAGTTCCTGGTGGCGGACAACCACGCCAAAACGCTTGATGACGCCCTCCTCACACCAGCGGCTGATGCGTTCGAGAACCTCGCTCTCGTCGCACCCAACCCGGCTGGCGAGCACGGAGAATGGCCGGATGAAGAGTGGCAAGCCCTCCTGCAAGGCCATCACCAGACGCCGCCCGATTTCATCGAGTACGGTTGGCGGAGAAATGGTTTTGGCGTGCACCACTGCGCTCGCGGCCTTGCCACACTTGCCATCAAGAGAAAAGCCAAGGTCAATGTGGTATTCCTTGAGCAGCGGCAGCGCGAGAATCGGAAAACCAGCGGCCTGCTCAATCGCACCGAGAGCAGCCTGCAAACGTCCCTCTGAACCTGCCGTAACGACAAACCACAGGTTGTAATGATGTTCGCGTTCGTAGTTGTGATTGACTTCAGGGAAGCGGTTAACGGCATCGGCAACCACACCCAGTTTCTCCGGCGGCACGGCCATGGCCACCAGCGTACTGGCACCGATGCGCTTGGGCGCAAACACGGCACCGACTCGTGCGATTTTTCCCTCGCGACGCAACTGCTCCAGCATGCGCAGAACAGCGCTTTCAGCAACGCCCAATTTGGCGGCAAGCTCGGCAAAAGGTGCCGGGCACAGCGGAAAATTCCGCTGAAAATCGTTCAACAGGTGAAAATTGATCGAATTGTCGTGTGTATTATCGAGAACTGACATCAAAACCCCATTCGTCCGGCGCGACTGCTAAAGAATATGCCACTTGGTGCCTGTGCGGCAAATTCTCCGATTCTGGCAAAAGTCGCCGTATCGTAGATCGCCACCTTGTTGTCGTCCCGTGCCGAGAACCAAACGTGTTCGCCACGCGGCGTGAACTCCATGTGCAGAATGGCTTTGCCGGGTTCGAGCGATTTTACGAGTTGCCCGGTGACCGTATCAATGACTTCAACCCACGAATTATCGGGGAAAGCGTAATTGACCCATACCTGCCGCCCATCCGGACGCGCCATGACAAATACCGGCTGCCCCTTGACCTTGATGCGGCCAACCTCCTGCCAGGTCGTGGCATCGACCACCAGTACCTCATGTCGCCCGATCGCCGGCAAATAAGCCTTGCCCTGTGCCATCGACCAGCCGCGCAGATGCGGCATCTTGAAGACCGGCAACTTCTCCTCGCCACGTCCGTAACCGTTAAGAATCTTGCGCGCGCCCTGTTCCGGCTTCCAGGTATCGAGCAGCGCTATTCCATCCTCACCGAACAAGCCGGCCAGATAATAACGGCCATCCGGCGTTACCAGACCATCATAGGGTTGAGTTCCGGCCGGGAAGCGCTGTGTTTGTGGCTTTCTCGGATCGGAAAAATCGCTCACCCAGATTTCACCGCCTTCGAACAGGGCATAGGCGAAACGGTTGCCCGAAAGATCGGCCAGACCAACAACCTTGGAGAACTGCCCCGGCGCATATTCAGCCGGCACCTCGGAGAGCAGTTCAAGCGTTAGCGCATCGAACGCCTTGATGCCGCCGGGCGTGTAGTTCTGTGCCACGACAATCCGCCCGTCCTGCGAGATCGAACCGCCGATGGCGTTGCCGGACTGCATGACGCGTTTGACAATGCGTGCTTCCAGCAAATCGACCTTGGTCAGCCCGCCATCACGGCCAAAAACAAAAGCATAGCGTCCGTCGCGTGAATACACGACCGAGGCGTGAGAAATGTCACCCAGACCGGAAACGCGTGCATAAGGCGCGCGGGCAGTAGTATCGACGAGGGTCAGATGACCGCTCGCGCGTTCGATGATCAGCCCCAGATCGCCGGTACCGCGCAACGGCGGCGCAGAACAACCCGCAAGAACAAACAGCAGACTCAAAACAAGCGACTTAAGCATCGTCATTCCCGGTTGGCTCAAAACACGAACACGAGTTCGAATCATGAGCCGCCTATTATGAGAATACTTTGGTCTAGGTCAAAGGATTTCTGGATGTGGATGAAGGCTTATAGACACTGCTAAGCCTGGAGAAAAACCGCTGCCCAGCATGAAATCACGAGTTGCCCACGGATAAGGCCTTATCCACTCCCTAGGCCCGCGATCAGGTGGTTATTGGAAACAGCCAAGTAATAACAGCGTCCATTTCAGTGCTGCATTTGCCCAAGTTGTTTCAGAATCATTGTCGGGGTGACGCCAGAGAAACCGCTGATCACCAGATCGGCGTCCCTGAGTGACTGCGGGTTGCCAATGCCCACAACATGCATGCCCGCCCGGCGCGCAGCCTCGACACCGGAGGCGGAGTCCTCAAAGACGACACAGGCCGATGGGGAAACTCCGAGCGCTTCTGCGGCCTTGAGGAATACTTCCGGATCAGGCTTTGCCACGGCGGTGACGTTCCCGTCGACTACCGTATTGAACAAAGATGTCAGGTCGGTCCGTTCCAAGATCGTCGGGGTGTTCTTGCTTGCACTTCCGATGGCGGTCTTCAGGTGTTTGGCCCGGCTTTGCCTGACGAAGGATTTGACATTCGGCAAGACCTCGGATGGTTTCATCCGGGTGATGAATTCCAGATACCAGGCATTTTTCTTGCTGGCCAGGATTTCCAGTTCCTCGGCCGTAGCCTGGCGTCCGCCTGTTTCCAGAATGATTTCCAGGCTTTTCATCCGGGATACGCCCTTGAGCCGTTCGTTGGTTTCCGGCGAGAGGTCGAACCCCAATTCCTGGGCAAGTTTTCGCCAGGCCTGGTAGTGGTACTTGGCGGTGTCGACCAGCACCCCGTCCAGGTCAAAGATGAAACAAGTGATGTTGGCTTCCACGGCAGTTCCTTGAGATAAAGGCAGGGGTGTCTTGCGGGTCGGGTTCGCAGCAGAAACTGCCGCGAACCCGAGCGCCGGAAGGTGTTAGAAGGTCACGGGAATACGACCGGTCGGCGTATGCTCACCGGCCAGCGCGAGTGCCGCGACCCGTTGGCATTCCTCGCCGTCAAAACCATAGATGATCCGTTTGATGCGGCCGAACTCGCGCCCCGCGTAGGGGCAGCCGTACAGGACGATGGCCGAGAGCTTTTCACGCAGCCCGTCGATTATCGACACCATGCGATGGCTGGCGTCGGACGAGCCGGTGTAGGAAATCGACTGGTTGGTCAGCACCATGACCACGCTCTTGTACTTCAGCGTCGTGGCCAGGAGGTGTTCGATTTGCGGCTTGACCGGGAACTCGGGCAGGGTCATGAAGTCGGCGTTCTTGAAGCGGCTCTTCAGTACTTCGGTAGCGACGTCCAGATCGCACTTGTCGGTCTTGATCGCCCCATTGTTCGGATCCTTGTAGATCACGCCTTCCTGGATGACGAACAGGTGCTTCTCGTTCACATCGATGGCCAGTGAATCGACGCCGTTCAACTGCGCGGCAACGGCCTGTTCCGCCATGACACGGGTGACGTACTTGTCGTTGTCGTCGAGCGCTACCTTTTGCGCGGGTTTCAGCGTCTTGTTCTGCGCTTCGATGACGTGCTGGGCGGCGCTGGTGATCTGTTCTTCGGTCACCATCTTCTCGCGGAAGGCGTCCATCATGTAGCCGTAGGCTTCGCGGGCGCTCATCCGGTAGCTGGTCATCACCATGTCGTTGCCGGCGGCCATGGCCAGCTTGTGGCAGTCGGCGAGGGGGAAGAAATTGGTCATGCCGATCATGGCGAAAGAGTCGGTCATGATCAGGCCGTTGTAGCCGGTGCTGCGCAGCAGCTGGACCATCCTGGGCGAGATGCTGGCCGGGTATACCGGGTCGATCTTTGGAATCATGATGTGTCCCATCATGACGCCCGACAGATCGGCATTGTTCATGGTGTAGATGTAGGGATACATCTCGTGTTCGAGAATCTTCTTCTCGTCGCCGCTCAGATAGACCATGCCGATGTGGTTGTCGACAGCCGACTCGCCGAACCCAGGGAAATGCTTGGCGGTAACGATCATGCCGTTATCCTGATAGCCGCGGATGGTCGCGGCGGCCATGCGGGCAACGATCTCCTTGTTGCCGCCATAGGAGCGGGAACCGACGCAGCACGCCTTGGGGTTCTCGGCGATGTCCACGATCGGGCCGAAGACGACGTTGTAGCCGGCGTTCTTGGCTTCGATGGCGGTGAGCCGGCCGTAGTCGTAGGCTAGTTCCTCGGAACCGGTGCTGCCGATGGCCATCTGGTAGGGCATGGACACGGCCCCCTTCGGGTAACCGTATTCCATGTCCTCGCAAATCAGGATCGGGTAGTCAGCCGTAGCAAGGATTTTGTCGAGAATTTCCCGCTCGCTCTTGACGTAGTAGTTGTCCTTGACGTATTTGTGCGAGATGTGAATGCCGCCCAGGCTGCGGTTTTTCACCAGGTCGATGACGAAATCGAAATCCTCCTGGTTGATCGGGTTGCGCATGAGCAGCATCTGGCCGATTTTCTGTTCGATGCTGAGGCTGTTGATATCAAGAGGTTTCATCGGGGTCTCTCCTTGGTAAATTCGGCTGATTTGGCGGATCTGCGGCGTGCAAAAGTCCGCCTCCCCAGCAATCGCTGGTCAGGTAGGTCGTAGTTGGCTGGAAATACGGGGGCTGGGACTTTCAGTCAGCGACTAGGCGAACGGGCTCCCAGGGCAAACTGGCGGTACGCGCTAGTCTTCCTCTTTGAAGGCTTCTTCCCGCCGCTTCTTGAGCGCCGGCGAGAGGATCAGCACCACGAGCAGTGCGGCCATGACGAGCAAGGTGGCTGAAATCGGCCGCGTCACGAAGACGCTCCAGCGTCCTCCCGAGACGATCAGGGCGCGGCGCAGGAACTCTTCCATCATCGGCCCGAGCACCAGTCCCAGCATCAGTGGAGCAACCTCGGCGCCCAGGCGCATCAGGATGTAGCCGAACAGGCCAAAGAGAGCAACCATCCAGATGTCCCACACCGTGTTGTTGGTGGTGAATACGCCAATGGCACAGAACAGGACGATTGACGGGAACAGCCAGCGGTACGGTACCGTCAGCAGCTTGACCCAGACACCGATCATCGGCAGGTTCAACACCAGCAACATCGCGTTGCCGATCCACATCGAGGCCACCAGCCCCCAGAACAGCTCCGGATTGCTCGCAATCACCTGCGGACCGGGTTGGATGTTGTGAATCATCATCGCGCCAACCATCAGCGCCATGACGGGGTTTGGCGGGATGCCGAGGGTCAGCATCGGTATGAACGAGGCTTGCGCGCCAGCGTTGTTTGCTGCTTCGGGACCGGCTACGCCGCGGATGTTGCCCTGACCGAGCGGGATTTCGCCCGGGTTGAGTTTCTTTTTCTTTTCGACGGTGTAGGAAGCGAACGCCGCGAGCATGGCGCCGCCACCGGGGAGGATGCCCAGGATCGAACCGATGGCCGCGCCGCGGAGAATTGGCGGTAACATCGCTTTCATGTCTTCCCGGGTCGGCATCAGGCCCGTTACCTTTTGAGTCAGGATGTCACGGTGGAGTGCGCCGCGAGACAGGTTCTGCATGATCTCGCCGTAGCCGAACACACCCATGGCGACCACCACGAAGCCGATGCCGTCGGCTAGCTCGGGCATGTCGAACGCGTAGCGCGGTATCCCGGAATTGACGTCGGTGCCGATCATGCCCACCAGCAGGCCGATCAGGATCATGGCCACCGCCTTGGCCAGCGAACCGCTGGCCAGCACCACGGCGCCGATCAGGCCGAAGACCATAAGCGAGAAATACTCGGCGGGGCCGAATTCGAGGGCCACCTTCGCCAGCGGGGCGGCGAATGCGGCCAGAAAGATGGTACCGATCGTGCCCGCGATGAACGAACCGATACCGGCGGCGGCCAGTGCCGGACCGGCGCGGCCGTTCAGAGCCATCTTGTGTCCGTCAAGCGTGGTCACGATGCTGGACGGTTCGCCGGGCAAGTTGACCAGGATGGCCGTCGTCGAGCCGCCGTACTGGGCACCGTAGTAGATTCCGGCCAGCATGATCAGTGCGGTGACCGGCGACATGGCATAGGTGGCCGGCAGCAGCATGGCGATCGTGGCGACCGGACCGAGGCCGGGCAGGACGCCGATCAGCGTTCCCATCAGGCAGCCGATCAGGGCGTACATCGCGTTCTGGAACGTCAGTGCGACGCTAAATCCGAGGGCAAGATTGTTCAGCAATTCATTCATGGCGAGGGTCCTCAGGCGGTGAGAAACGAGGGCAGAACGGAGAGATTCAGCTTGAGCAGGGCCACGAACAGGACATAGCAGGTTGCAGTCAGAATCACGGCCAGCACGAGGGCCTCGCGCCAGACAAATTCCTGGCCGGCCATCGCGGCCACGACCACCGTGGCGAATACCGCCACGAGAAGTCCCATCGACGGAAGCCCGATGCTTGGCAAGCCGACCAGCAGGATGCCGAACAACAGGTTGGCGCCGAGGATGAAGATCACCGGGCGCAGGTTAAGCCCGCCGAGATCGCCTTCCGGGTCGCGCTTCCTGCCCACCGAGGTGACGGTGATCCACAGGCCCAGCGCGATCAGTACGCATGCCACATAGAACGGGAAGTAGCCCGCACCCATCCGGGCGGCGGTGCCGACAGAGTAGGTCACGGCGCCGAGCGCAAATGCGATCCCAATCATCATGGCCACGAGGCCAAAAAGAAAATTCTGGTGGTGTTTGATCATCTTTGTTTCTCCCGAGGTTGCCCTCGTTGTCTTGATATCCGGCCTCTTGTCCGGCACATGACCTTGCGAATGTTGAGTCACGTCTCAAGCCGGCCCGATCGATGTCGTGCGCGGTGCACGCGCACGACACTTCGGCTACGAATTACGTGTGCTTCTATTCCAGGGCAATTTTCGCGCTGTTCACGACGTCCTGGTAAATCACCGCCTGCAGTTTCACGAAAGCAGTCAGATCCTTGCCGTTCATTGGCGAAGGTGTAATGCCTGCGTCTTTCAGTTTCGTCTGCACCTCAGGGCTAGCGACGGCGGCCAGGAAGGCTTTTTCGTAGGCGGCAAGGGTGGCGGCCGGTGTTCCTGACTTCACGAAGAAGCCTTGCCACAAGGGCAGTGCCAGTCCGGAGAATCCGTCTTCCTCGCCGATCGGCTTGACGTTGGGAAGTGAGGGCGCGCGTACCGTGTCCGATATCGACAAGGCCTTGATCGTGCCATCCTTGAGGAAGGGCATCGCGGTGGACAGAACCAGCACGGCACTCTCCACATGCCCGCCCAACAGGTCGGTGGTGATCTGGGCGCCGCCCTTGTACGGGACGTGGACCATGGATACCTTGGCGTTCTTGTTGACCAGGGCACCGTACAGGTGCTGCATCGTTCCGATGCCCGGCGTCGCGTACGTATAATCGGTTTTCCCTTTTCTCAGCGCGGCAAACAGATCCGGCATGCTGGAATAGGGGGACTTCGCGTTAACCGCGAAGATCATCGGCAATGTCGTCATGCGGCCAATCGCCTGGAAATCCTTCTCCCAATTTACTTTGACCTTATTGTTGACCAGGGGAATGATGACGGTATCGGTTCCGCCCATATAGATCAGGCCGCCGTCGGCCGGGTTGTTGATGACCTTTTGTGCGGCGAGCATGCCGCTGGCGCCGGCAGTATTTTCGACGATGATTTGACGGCCGAGGTGCTTGGACATCTCCGAGCTGATCGTGCGGGCAACGAAGTCCGCGCTTCCACCAGCGGAATAACCGACGATAACGGAAACCGGCTTGTCCGACTGGGCGGAAGCCGTGCAAGTCATGAGCGCGCAAGAGGCGGCGGCGACGAACTTGAGAACATGTCTGCGATTCATAATGCTCATCCTTCAGAAGTTGTGCAATTTAGAAGCTGTACCAGTTTGTAGCTAACGTCCGCATGGTTTCCCTCCCCTCGCGGCGGTGAACCGCTACGCTCGCCGGGCCGGCTTATGGTCAAAGCTGGTGATTACAATATAGCAATACAATTTCTGTGTGTCAATATATTATATTGTGTATTGTATTGTAACCGTATGTAGATGAGATGGCCCGCAGACGACGCTGCACTTGGCGGCGAGAACTGAGGCTGGTGAAGCCTGAACAAACACTGCTGTCGTACGCTAGCGCGCAGAGGATCGCGGGGCGGGCTCAGGTGTCGGCAGCGTGCATTCAATATTGTTTCCTGTATTGCGGATACAATTTGCATCTGTGCGAGCTATGGAGCACAGTCCAGCGTTGTACCCAATAGGCGAAAGGAAACCCCATGCATATCGGAATGTTTGAATCCTTCATGACCGCGCACTGGTTTAGTGGAGAGGCGAAGAAAATCTGGAGCGACACGGCAACCCTGCAGGCGTGGCTGAAGGTGGAAGCGGCGCTGGCCAGAGCGCAAGCCGATCTGGGCGTGATCCCGGTATCAGCCGCTGCGGTGATCGCTGAAAAAGCCGATGCGAGCTTCTTTGACATGGAACGGCTGTCCAGCGATATTGCGTTCACGCAGCATCCGCTGGTTCCTGTCCTGCGCCAGTTCGAAGCGCTCTGCGGAGAACCCGCCGCAGGATATATTCACTGGGGAGCAACGACGCAGAACGTCCTCGATACCGCCAGCTCACTGCAAATGGCGGAGACGCATCGCCTGCTGGTCAAGCAATTGGATGCCATCATCGACCGCTTGTCCGGAGTCGCAATTGAGCACAAAGCCACGGCCATGGTGGGACGCACACATGGCCAGCACGCCCTGCCGATGACCCTCGGATTCAAGGTGGCTGGCTGGATTGACGAACTGGACCGCCAGCGCTGCCGTTTGAAGGAGAGCTTTGCGTCTTCGTTTACCGCCTCGATGGGCGGCGCAATAGGCACCTTCGGAGCGACT